>JAHEAM010000398.1 GCA_024642765.1 Planctomycetaceae bacterium | reverse complement strand
TGATATGATTCAAGCAGAAACCCGAGGCGATAAGCCCAAAAATAGGAAATTGACTTTTTAACACGCGGTAAGTTGACCAATTTCAAAATGTCATTGATCCATTCCCAACAATTCACCGGATCGCCTTGGGAAATAAAATACGCCTTCCCGCACACGGGTGAGCCGGGCCGCATCGCTTCAGCAGCTTGTATGTGTGCAATCGCCGCATTATCGACATAGATATTGTCGACTAAGTTAGTGCCGTCGCCAACGCGAATTAGTTTTCGTTCCTTCGCTCGATTGATCAATCTTGGAATCAAGTGATGGTCGCGCGGCCCCCAAATCAAATGGGGACGCAAGGCACAGGTCATCAATCGACCCTCATCATTCGATTCCAAAACGGATTGTTCAGCCAAAGCCTTCGAATGAGGATAGTGGCAAAGAAACTTTTTGGGGTAAGCCGCAGATTCATCGACATTAACTTGATGATCTCCGTCAAACGTTACACTTGGGCTGCTCGTATAGACAAGCTTCTTAACGCCTTGGTTAAGGCAAACTTCAATTACGTTACGAGTTGCGACCGTGTTGTTGGAATGAAAATGCTTCCACGATCCCCAAATCCCAGATACGCCAGCAACATGGAACACCGTTTCGACATCGCGAAAGGCACTGCCCAGCAACGAAGAGTTTCGCAGGTCGCCATGGACGACTTCAGCTCCTAGATTCGCGAGCGAATCACTCTTGCCGCGAACCAGGGCTCGCACATCGTATCCGTTGTTCAACAATTGACTCACGAGACATGAGCCGAGGAAGCCATTGGCCCCTGTTACCAAAACACGTGACATAGGTTCTCAAAAAATATTTTTGGGCAGCGAATTGGCCTTCATTATAGTCGGAACAGGCGGTTGCATTGAGCCCCCACCGAACCCCTAAAGCACTCAATTTCAGACCAGGGGATATAGGATTCTTTTTGATGGGCGATATCCTTCGCACAGGTATTCGGATTACGATGAAGTTCGAAACTTCGTGCCTCGTACGGCAAGAGATGATTGATTTTCATTCCGCTTTATAGGATTGGATACGTTTCCATGAAGGCAGTTTGTTTTCAAGACATTAACGTGGTTGAGTGCCGAGAGATTGCTGAACCCGTGCTCGAGAACCATGGCGACGCAATCGTCCAAATTGAACTTGCTGGCCTCTGCGGTTCGGACCTTCATCCTTTTTTTGGACGCGAGCTGGGATTGGATCCTGGGACCGTAATGGGACACGAGTTTGTTGGCCAGATTTTAGAAGTTGGTCAAGACGTTCGGTCGTTCAAGGCTGGCGATCGTGTGTTTGCGCCGTTTTCGACTTCCTGTGGCAATTGCTTCTATTGTTCAGGTGGATTGACCAGCAGGTGTGAACACGGGCAACTTTTCGGATGGCGTAGTGACGGAGTTGGTTTACATGGGGGCCAAGCCGAAAGAGTTCGCGTTCCACTAGCCGACGGAACGTTGATGCTGGTTCCGCCTGAAATGACAGCGGAGACGGCGTTGCTGCTCGGCGATAATTTCAGCACAGGATATTATTGCGCCGAGATGGCGTCGGTGAATTCAACTGGGACTTTTGTGATCGTTGGCTGTGGAACCGTCGGAGTGATGGCTGTACTGGCAGCAAAATCCATGGGCGCAAAGAACTTGCTGGTGCTGGATCAAGTCAAAAGCAGGCTGGAAATTGCCGAAAAACATGGGGCGGAATCGTTCACGACGATTCAAGAGGTAAACAAACGCGTAGCAGAACTGACCGACGGGCGTGGTGCAGATGCCGTAATGGAACTAGTCGGTCTTCCAGAAGCGATGGGAACCTCGTTCAAGCTATTGCGGCCCGGTGGCATCTTGTCTGTGATTGGCTGCCATTGTACGCCAGATTTTTCGTTCTCACCTGTGGATGCCTACAATAAGAACTTGACGTATCGCACGGGACGTTGTCCAGCGCGGCATTATATGCAAGGCCTTTCGGAACGAGCTGCAACTGGCGAATTCAAATTGGATGCTTTTATCACGCACTACTTTGCGATGGAAGACTGCAAAGAAGCCTATGACGTTTTTTCGCAACGCAAAAACGGATGCTTAAAGGCAGCCTTTCGGATTTAACGTCCATCAGAGACGATAGCCAGCTCGGATTAGCAATGTACCTGCAATTTTTTTATGCGTTAGGCCAAAGAGTACATTTGGCTGATTTGACGAACCAGGTCAATTGCATTGAACTACAGCCTGGGTCTACAATTCGAACAATCAAGCAAAAATCGCAAGATTTGATTTCAACAAGAACATCGCCCAGTTTTTGACCCAAAATGCATATTTTATTAACCGGAGCCACAGGATTTTTAGGCAACAACTTGTTGCGGTTGTTTTTGAATTCGGGGAATCATGTCTCGGTCGTGTTTCGCCAAAAATCCTTGCCGCCGGCACTCGAAGGCCTCGACTTCCAACCGATTGTCTGCCAATTGGAGGGCGCAGACTTCACACAGCACCTTCCGACGGACGTGGATGTGATTGTCCACAGCGCCGCTCAAATTCAAATTGGCAAGACAAAACTAAACGAATGCCGTGCTATCAATGTTAACGCCACGGAGTCGCTCGCTCGATTTGCGCTGCACCACCAAAAACGACTAATCCACGTTAGTACCGTCGATACGCTTGCCTATTCCGCTGATGGACGACCACAAACAGAGAATGACCTAGCCCCGGCGAAACCGCCCGCTACATATGTCACCACAAAAAAAGAAGCCGAGTCTGCGGTTCGAAATCTAGTGCCACAAGGCTTGGATTTGGTGATCGTGCATCCCGGATTTATGTTGGGCTATTGGGATTGGAAACCAAGTTCTGCCGAAATGATGTTGTCCATCGCTAAGTATCGACCGCCATTTGCACCTGCAGGCGGTGCATCAGTCGTGGATGTGCGAGATGTGGCACAAGGTATCTACGCCGCCATTGAGCGAGGCAAGTCTGGAGAAAGTTACATCTTGGGCGGCGAGAACATTCCCTATTTGGCTCTTTGGCAAAAGATGGCTAAGACGATCGGATGTCGCGGACCAAGATTCCCACTACCCAATTGGCTTGCCCGTACGTCGGGCTTGTTCGGAGACATCAAAACGAAATTAACTCAAAACGAAACAAACATCAACTCAATAGCAACACGTTTAGGGCAACTACATCATTACTATTCCAGCGACAAGGCACGCAGTGACCTAGGCTATGCGACGCGTCCGGCAGAGGAGGCCATTGAAGCGTGTGGGCAATGGTGTCGAGATCGAAAATGGTTAAAAGCAAACGGCTAAAAACAGTGAACTAAAAACGACACTTCTCGGTGAACGCCACCACTACCTCGAAGAGGTTACAGCCATTAGCCGTAGGTTGAGCGCAGCGACACCTACGGAAACCGATAATAGACAACATTGTCTCGAAGGCGGTCATAGCAAATGACTGCTGCGAATCCCTTCGGGGTCGATTGTGTTGGCCGCTTACTATCCGGTGGTGTTCATTACGTGCAAACCACCGGTTATTAGCTGAATTCCCGTCAAGATAAATCAAAATGGTGGCGTTCATCAAGAAGAGTCCTAAAAACGCAGAAAATCGTCGGCCCACGGAAGAGATATCGCCAGCCAATGTAGCGAAGAATGCTGCTTTTCGAACCAATCATACGCCGAAAATAACAAGTCGCGAGTGGAGCCTCCTGAGGCATAAAGCTTTTGAGCCTCATGCTTGCTGATTTTCACTGAAGAGTTCGATTGAAGTTCCTCTAAAACCATCCAGGAATAATCGAATCCCGCAGGAAGTTGCGCGATAATTGGAACGGTCTTCGTGAAAGTTCGGTGGCACGTAAGAATAAATGCGCAACCGCGGTTTTGGAAATTCTTGATTAGAGCCCGTCGGTGAGCATAATTCAAATTTTCGATTCCATCGACAATAAACAACAGAATATCACCAGCCATTTTCGTTGAGTCTCTACTGTTAACGAAGCATGAATCGACGTTGACTCGCGAAAACAATCTTGCCTTACGACGAATCGTGATTCGGCGAACGCAACCAAAAGTTGACGCGTATGCTTGGGCAAAATGACTTGCCAACGTCGATTTTCCGCAGCCATGAGGCCCAACAATTTGACAGCGAAATCGACTAGCCGCAAAGAGTTGCTCCATTTCTGTTTGCTGCTCGCGCGAAGCAAACATG
>JAHEAM010000397.1 GCA_024642765.1 Planctomycetaceae bacterium | reverse complement strand
TACTTCGTCGCGTTCCTGGGACCGGTGATTTTTTCGACGTTAACGGGAACCTCGTGGGGTTCTGTCGGAACGATCGGTGTTGTCTTGATGGGGATTTCCAATGCACTCGGTGCCAATCCGGGCATCACAGCGGGTGCGATAATTGGTGGGGCCTATTTTGGTGACAAGATGTCGCCGCTTTCGGACACGACGAATCTGGCCGCGCTCGCAGCGGAAGTCACTTTACAGGATCACATCGGTTCGATGACTTGGACGACCGTTCCGGCTGCGATCATTGCGGCAGCACTTTATTTGATGTTTGGGTTAATTTGGCCGGTGACGATCGAGGCGGCGGGGACGGATGGCTTGCAGTCGTTTCTCGATTCACTGAGACAAATCTTCAACTACAACATTCTTTTGTTGTCGCCGCCGGCCATTGTGCTGTTCGGTTCGCTCAAACGTTGGCCAACGGTTCCCGTATTGCTGCTATCGATTTTGACGGCGTGCGGATTGACGCTTGTTTTCCAGCGTTTCGATTTGACGGATGTTTTTTTGACCTTGCACAAGGGGTTTCAAACATCCATGGCGACGTGGGTTGTTGGCGATGCTACTAATGGAATTGTTCCTGCCAGTGTCGTTTCCCAGGGCGTTCAAGATTTGCTCAATCGTGGAGGATTGTATGCACTTAACGATGCGATCATAACGGCGTTCATGGTTTTTATTTTTATTGGTGCGATCGATAATATTCGCGCGATGCCTATCGTTGTCAACGGTTTACTTGGACCAGCTCGTTCGGCCCGTGCTACAATCGTGTCCAGTTTGATTGCCACGGGACTAACCAACGCGATGACCTCGAACCAATACGCAACGACGTTTATTGTCGGCGATGCGTTCAAAGCTCGTTTTGATTTGTTACACATTCCGCGTCGAGTTCTGTCGCGATCGCTTGAGGACACGGGAACAATGATCGAAAGCTTGATACCCTGGACTGCGACCACTGTGTTCATGGTCGAAACACTGGGAGTGCCGTGGGCCAGCTACTGGCATTGGCAATTGCTGTCATTGATTAGTATTACAATCGCGTTTGTGTTTGCCGGGACGGGAATAGGGTGTTTTTTGAAGAAGGAAACAGTCCCTACAAATCCCGGTAACTGAATTGCATATGGTGATTCTGGGAGTTGTTTTGGTTTATACTGTCAGTCGCATTGATTCCCCGTCAATTGGAGTTAATGCGACATTCCGTTTTGACATTGCGAGAGTGGGCGGCTTGTGGCTGTGATAAGCAATGATTTGGCATTCTTGAATACTGCATTTAGGGTGCAGCAGAAAGGTAGTTATGAAGATACGTTGTTTTCAGGCATTGGCCGTAGTTTGTTTGTTGGTTGGTTTGTTATTCAACTCACCCGCCCTCAACGCGCAAGAAGGTGTCGAAGAAGAATTCATGGCCAGCGGTGCGACTCGCATCCAAGGTGGCTATCGGCCTATCAAGGCCGAGATGGACCAAGAGGCGGATATAGTTGTCAAGGCACCCGAAGGTCTAAAGAATCCGAAATTCGGATACTTGGAGCAAGGCGATTCGAAATGGGTTTTTATCTTGGATGAGCCCGAGGACGGTGATGCCAAATTGTACGTCGATAGCAATGGTGACGGCGATTTGACCAATGACCCCGAGGCCGAGTGGGAATCCAAAGAGCAGGGCGGCGCTGTAATGTACAACGGAATTGCTGCTGTCGAAATCGCTCCAAAAAAGGAAGGCGCAGTCAATCTGTATCGTTTTGATCCAACCGATAAACGTCGCGAGGCATTAAAGAATACTATGCTGTATTACTTTGATTACGGTACCAAATACAAGATTACTTTGGATGGAAAGACGATTGAAACAGCCACCGCTGGCGTGCTCGCCGACGGGGATCGTTTGCCATTGGATCGTAACGATGACGGAAAAAGCAGCCGTAATTATGAAATGGTTACAATCGGCGAACCATTTAACTTCACGGGTACAACCTATGTGTTAAATGTCGAAGACGGAGCGTTGAAAATTGCAAAAGCTGAAAAAGAATTGCCGTTGGCTCCGATGCCACCTGATTTGCGACTCGGCAAACAAGCGTTGGAGTTCGAAGCTACGACAATTGATGGCGAAGACATTCAATTTCCCACTTCGTACAAAGGCAAAGTGGTCATGTTAGACTTTTGGGCGACTTGGTGTGGCCCTTGCGTAGGCGAGATTCCGAATATGAAAAATGCTTATTCTCAGTGGCACGATAAAGGTTTCGAAATTCTCGGAATCAGCTTCGACCAAGAAGACAAAGAAGAAATGCTACAAGAGTATCGGAAGACCAAGGAATTGCCTTGGCCCCAAATTTACGAAGGCAAGTATTGGGAAACAACGCTGGGCAAAAAGCACGACGTCAGCGGAATTCCCTTTGTGCTTTTGGTTGATGGCGACACCGGTGAAATTCTTGGCACTTCCAAAGAACTTCGGGGCCCCAAATTGACAGCCTTCGTTGGCGAGCAACTCCTCAAAAAGAGTCTGATTACGGAAGCGGATTTGGAAGCCGCCAATAGCAGGAAAACGAATGACGAAGACAAAGACGAAAAAGACGGAGACGACGATGGCAAATAATAGCTAACGTCAACCGACTGATATTCAATCTAGGCGGTGTTGAAGCAAATTCAGCATCGCTTTTTTTGTTTGGATTTCGCAAAACTTTTCGTTTATCTTAAAATTCGACTAGAGGGACTCGTTTTATTTGCGGCAATCTGCATCCAATTGTCTTTTCTTTGCAACAGACGAAAGAGGTCACCCATGAGGCGTGTGGCCATGCTAAAATCCAAAGGCAGTTCGAATCGATTTCTGTTTTTGATGGGTTGCTATGAATCGTTATCGCTTTTGCTTGGGTGTTATTGTTTCGTTGGTTTTTTGTCTGCCCGTTTTAGGGCAGGACACGAAGCGGCCAAATTTTGTCTTCATCGTCGCTGATGATTTGGGTTATGGCGAACTGGGTTGTTATGGCCAAGAGAAAATTCGTACCCCCAATATCGATCAGCTTGCGAAAGAGGGAACTCGTTTCACATCGCATTATTCGGGAGCTCCGGTTTGCGCGCCATCGCGTTGTGTGTTAATGACCGGGCAGCACACGGGCCATTGTTTGATTCGAGGAAATCAGCAGGCAAAAGTAACGTTCCCGGAATTTACTGAGGGACAACATCCGATTACTGCCGACACTCAGACGTTAGCCAAGACTTTCCAATCTGCCGGATATGCAACGGGTGCGATGGGCAAATGGGGGCTTGGTCCTGTTGGCAGCACGGGGGATCCGAATCGACAAGGCTTCGATTTGTTTGTGGGCTACAACTGCCAGGCTATTGCGCATTCATATTTCGCCCAATACATTTGGCGGAACGACCAACACATCCAAATCAATCCGACACCCATTCCCGGCCATAAGAAACAACCTGAGGGTGAGGTCACGATGGACATGTACCTTGGTAAGATTTACGCACCCTCGATGATGATCGCCGAAGCCGAATCGTTTATCGACGAGCACGCGGACAAGCCGTTCTTTTTATACTTGCCGTTTATCGAACCGCACGTTGCCATGCATCCGCCGAAAGACTCTGTTGAGAAATACCCACAGGAATGGGACAACGAGGTGTATCGTGGCGAAAGTGGTTACCTGCCTCATCCGCGCCCACGTGCGGCGTATGCAGCTATGATTTCTGACATCGACAGCTATGTCGGCCGCGTCATGCAAAAATTGAAGGAACATGGCCTTGAGGAAAACACAATCGTCGTTTTCACGAGCGACAACGGCACGACGCATGAAGGCGGCGGGAAGTCACATTTTCATGTCGGCGGCTGCGATGCGGAGTTCTTTAACAGCACGGCCGGCCTGCGCGGCTACAAAGGCAGCGTGTACGAAGGCGGCATTCGCGTGCCGATGATTGTACGTTATCCCGGCAAGGTCGCTGTCGACGCGACGAATGATACCTTGGGCTATTTCGCCGATTGGTATCCAACACTCTGCGCCGCCGCAGGTTTGGAAGCTCCGGAAAACGTCGACGGTATCAACCTCTGGCCAGCAATCGTGGGAAAGGAAACAGCCAAAAGAACCAAACCGATGGTTTGGGTATTTCCGGAATATGGCGGCCAAGTCTGCGTGCGAATCGGCAAATTCAAAATCCTCCGCCGGAATCTGAATCGCCCAAATCAAA
>JAHEAM010000396.1 GCA_024642765.1 Planctomycetaceae bacterium | reverse complement strand
TTATACGGATTGAACGAAATCAAAATGACAAAGCTAACGATCATCAACCAGATAACTAGAGCGAGGTCGCTGATTTTCACGGGAAGATTCGGAAATGATCCGACGAGTTTAGTCGCATTCATGAAATCGTTTGAAGCCAACGCGTTTACTGTCAACTTGCGTGGAGATGCGTTCCAAGACAATTCCGAACAAAGGGTAAGAGGCCTCTCGATTCCAACGTTTAACTAGTTTTCAAGGAATACGCTATGACAACCGTTCAAGTCTATGACAAACCGATGTGCTGCTCGACCGGAGTCTGTGCTCCCGATGTCGATCCCGTTTTACCGCAGTTTGCTGCCGACCTCGATTGGCTGAAGAGCCAAGGCCACCAGGTCGAGCGTTACAACTTGGCCCAGCAACCACAGGCCTTCATTGAAAACAAGTCCGTTCACCAGTTACTCAGAACGGACGGTACGGACTGCCTCCCGGTGGTCGTCGTCGACGGACAAATCGTCAGCCACCAAATTTACCCGTCTCGGGAGGCACTCTCTGAGTGGCTCAAGGGATCGCCGAAGAAACAGGGACTGCCCGTGGCCAAGCTTGGCGGCGGATGCTGTGGCACGAGGGACTGCTGCTAGTATGCGATCTTTCTCGCGAACACCACACATTTTCAAAAAATGGAACTCAACTTGTGAAATTCTTAATCCACCCCACGCGCAACCTGTTCTTTACCGGCAAAGGCGGAGTTGGCAAGACGTCGGTGGCTTGTGCGGCCGCAATTCGACTCGCTGACGCTGGCAAGAAGGTACTACTTGTTTCAACAGACCCTGCGTCCAATCTGGACGAGGTGCTGGGCGTAGGACTAAGCAATCACCCAACTCCAATTCCCGCAGCGTCGACTCTGTTTGCGTTGAACCTTGATCCAGAGAAGTCGGCGGCGGAGTACCGAGAACGGATGGTCGGCCCCTATCGAGACTTACTTCCCGAGGCGGCAGTGAAAAGTATGGAAGAACAGTTCTCCGGTTCATGCACGCTCGAAATCGCTGCCTTCGATGAGTTCTCACGATTACTGGGGGATCCAACGGCCACGTCGGAGTTTGATCATGTCATCTTCGATACTGCACCGACCGGCCACACGCTTCGATTACTCACGTTGCCATCGGCTTGGGCTGGATTTATGGAACAGAATACAACGGGCACAAGTTGTCTCGGTCCGCTTGCCGGCTTGCAGGCTCAGCAGAAACTTTATCAAGAGACCGTTAAGGCGCTTGGCGATTCTTCGGTGACGACGTTGGTGCTAGTCACCCGTGCCGAGGCCAGCGCGCTGCGTGAGGCAGCTCGAACCAGTGGCGAGCTTGCGGAACTTGGTATCCAAAATCAACATCTAGTCGTGAACGGTGTGTTTCAAGCGTTGGACGTAAGTGACCCTTATGCAATCGCTCTTCAACAGCGAGGAACGGCAGCACTTAACGCAATGCCCCATGGGCTCAGGGGGCTTACGCAAACCGTGATTCCGCTCAGTCCCAATGGAATACTCGGAATCGATTCACTCCGCCGACTGGGTATGCCGGAGTTAGTGCCAGCCTACGATTCACTGCCGGATTTATCGAAAAAAGTAGAAGGTCTGCCATCCCTTTCGGAGCTGATTGACGATCTGGTGGCTCCAGGACACGGTGTGATTCTAGCGATGGGCAAAGGTGGAGTTGGCAAAACGACAGTCGCTGCCGCGATTGCCGTGGCTATTGCCGAACGTGGCTATAACGTCCATCTCTCAACGACGGACCCCGCAGCACATATTGCAGCTGCCTTGAACAACGAAGGTTTGCCGAACCTGTGTGTTAGTCGAATCGATCCAGAAGTGGAAACCGCATTGTACGCGACGGAAGTTTTGGGTCGCGCTGGAACGAACCTCGACCAGCAAGGGAAAGCGCTGCTGGAAGAAGATCTGCGATCTCCGTGTACCGAAGAAATTGCGGTATTCCGCGCGTTTGCAAACGCTGTTGCTGCCGGAACAAACAAATTCGTGGTGCTCGATACCGCTCCCACAGGTCATACTGTATTGCTACTCGATTCCGCATTGGCCTATCACCACGAAGTGACTCGACAATCCAGTCAAATGCCCGAATCCGTTGAAAATCTTTTACCGCGTTTACGCGATCCCGATTTCACACGCGTGTTGATTGTAACGCTGCCCGAGGCGACCCCGGTACACGAAGCTGCTGCACTTCAACTTGATTTGCGACGCGCCGAAATCGAGCCATTCGCCTGGATAATTAATCAAGTGCTTAGCCCGCTTACGATAACCGACCCACTGTTGCGAGAGCGTCAATTGCATGAGCAAGCGTTTTTGCGCGAGGTGAAAGAAGTTCAAGCCAGTCGCGTAGCGATTATTCCATGGCAGATCGATCCGCCCATCGGACTGAGTGAATTGCGGAAACTCACCCAACACAAGGTCGCATCCTTGCAGCTCTAAGGATTTCGTTCTGTGGGAGGCATGCTTTACCAAAGCCGAACAAAAAAGTGTCATGCGCGAACGTAACGTTGGCAGTATACGTTTCCATTGGCAACGTTTGCGAAAAATCATACAGCGGACGACAACACAAAAAAAGTAAAACTATGAAAATCGAAGATATCCTTGCTGCAAAAATCAAATCCGGCGAAAACGCCTATCTATGCCGCGAGTCCGCCGCCGGCGACTGTATACTTTGGCCTACCCTGGACGCCAGCGAGAACGAAGATAGCGCTGACGAGATCGGCAGTTGGCAGCAAACACCCGACGAAGCAAAAAGGCTAATTGAGACAGGCGAAGTTGACGAAATTGAGTAATCCAAACAATGTTCGTCTCGGCGATTTTCGTTGGTAAGACCGACATCAGGGTATGTAATACGTCATTTGTGAACTGACGGTACTGCAGTCCGCGGTCACAACGCGAGGTTCTTATGCTGACTATTTCCTTCCCGTCACATTACACGTTCCGGAAGAAATAATGGGAAATAGCCATCAATAACCTACGAAAAAAAGTGCGAATACGCGGCGTTGTCGAAGGGGTTGGGTTGTAGACTTAAATTTGGAAACGAGCGAACGAATTTGGATTGACGAGTTGGGTGGACAATGACTCATCGGGTATGACGATCGAGATCGATCGGCGAACAGTTACCACGCATTTGCTGATTCAATTTGCTCAGACAGAAGCCGCTTCGCCTACTCCACTGGATGCATGGTAGAATTCATTCCGTGTTCAGCCGAAATCTGCCAGTCAAAAATGATTGGCGCATTTTTACCTCATCGATTCCAATTTGATGACTAGGCTCTAGTGTTTGCGAGCGGATAGGCTCTGCCGATTGTTTTTGCGTACTCGCCTCCCTTCGAAACAAAATTGTTTGGTTCGAAACAAATTGACTTTGAGCCAGGCTACTCGTCGTAAATCAAACCCTGTCTCATGCCGCCATGAAGTGATGAATTAGCAAATGAAAAAGAGAAAACTTGGAAACAGTAATCTAGAGGTCTCGGCAGTCGGCCTGGGATGCATGGGAATCAGTTTTGCTTACGGAAAGGCACTCGATGTCGACAAAGGTATCGCCTTGATTCGCGCCGCAGTCGATCTGGGTGTAACCTTTTTTGATACCGCGGAAGTCTATGGTCCCTTCAAGAACGAGGAGTTGATAGGTACAGCACTGGCACCCGTACGAGACCAAGTCAAGATCGCGACCAAATTTGGTTTTGCACTTGACGAAAGCAACAAGCAAATTGGGTTGAACAGCCGTCCCGAGCACATCAAGAAAGTTACCGATGACTGCCTGAAACGACTTCAAACCGATCACATCGATCTGCTCTACCAACATCGCGTCGATCCCAACGTGCCGATCGAAGATGTCGCAGGTACAGTCCAGGAACTGATTGCAGCAGGCAAGGTCGGTCACTTCGGTTTGTCGGAAGCAGGAGTGGGCACGATTCGTCGTGCGCATGCAGTTCAACCCGTCGCCGCATTGCAGAGCGAGTATTCGTTGTGGTGGCGCGAACCTGAAAAAGAAATTTTGCCGACGCTCGAAGAGCTGGGGATTGGTTTCGTGCCGTTCAGCCCCTTGGGAAGAGGTTTCTTGACTGGCACGATGAATGTCGATTCCCCATTCGAAGCCAACGATTTCCGAAACTCCGTTCCGCGTTTGACCGCCGAAAACCGACGAGCTAATCAAGGGTTCGTTGATCTGTTACGGCGAAT
>JAHEAM010000395.1 GCA_024642765.1 Planctomycetaceae bacterium | reverse complement strand
GATTTGCTCCCGTTAGACACTACAAAAAACTATTTATTGGCCGCCGCCAGCGGGTGCATCCGTTTTAGGAGCTTCCGGTGTTGCAGCATCAGGAACCGTTGTAGCATCAGGAACCGTTGTAGCATCAGGAACCGTTGCAGCATCAGGAACCGTTGTAGCATCAGGAACCGTTGTCTCGGTTGATGGAACATCCGTTTTTGGCGCGTCTGATTTAGGCGCTTCGCCATCGATTGACGGTGTAACATCATCGTTTGGCAACAAGATATCGTCGTTAGAAAGAGGAGGTTGCGATTCGCCGTCAGTTATTGGAGCTGAGTCTCCTGTTGCATCGGGTAGACCAATATCAACGCCTTCGCCTAAGCCACCTGTGTTTGTGTTGCCGTTTTGCGTATCGCCAGCACCATCGGTCGAAAGCAGTTCGCTATCGGAAGTTTGGTCAGCAGCACTGATGGGTCTGGGTGGACGGTTGTAAATACTGATGGTGACCATCGACAACGTGATCCAAATAATAGCCGTGACCACCGTAATTCGAGTGAACACGTCACCGGCCTTCGAACCGAACGCACTTTGTCCGCCGGCACCTCCGAGGGCTCCCGAAAGGCCGCCACCTCGACCGCGTTGGATCAAGATCAACATCATCATGAACGATGAAACACCCACCAACAAAAGCCACAACAGCGAGAGTCCAATTGTTTCCATTTCAAGTCGATTCCAAATTCAAGTTTGTCGCAAATAGCTCGCGATCGAATGTTTGTTGTCCGGTAAATAATATCGATAGTTTTTGGAGCGTTGCCGTGCACGTCCGAAAACCCTAGTGCGCTGCGGCAATGATTTGCAGAAATTCGTCGGCCTTGAGGGAGGCACCGCCAACCAATGCTCCGTCAATATCCGGTTTGGAAAGAAGTTCTTTGGCATTCGAGCCTTTAACACTTCCTCCGTACAGAATACGGATTCCCTGCGCAAGGGCACTAGTATAGCGTTTCTCAAACCAATTGCGAAGGTCAAGATGAACCTCTTGAGCCTGTTCGGGAGACGCTGTTTTACCTGTTCCGATTGCCCAGACGGGTTCGTAGGCCAGCACAACTCGAGCCGCTTGGTCTTCCGAAATCCCCAAAAATGCCCCTTCACACTGACGTCGAACCACTTCGACCGTCTTTCCTGCCTCACGTTCTGCAAGAGTTTCTCCAACACAGACGATTGGTACAAGCGGACTTGCCATCACAGCATGTAGTTTTTTGTTGACCACGGCATCGGTTTCGCCCAGCAGTTGACGTCGTTCACTGTGTCCCAAAATCACATGACTTGCCCCACAATCGACAAGCATCGCCACGCTTGTTTCGCCGGTAAAGGCGCCGTCCGCTTCGAAATAAGCATTTTGAGCGCCAACACCCACGCTGCTCGCACGCGTTGAATCCACAACGGACATCAAATAAACGTTTGGCGGGCAAAGAACAATATCAGCCGAGCCATCAATTCCGCCTTTGACAATTGCCGCGGCAAGTTCAACGGCGGCTTGGCCATTCAAGTTCATTTTCCAATTACCGGCAACGACAGGACGTCTCATTGGTATATATCCCTACTGCAAAATTCAAACTTATGTGATTGTCAGCTTCGTTTTGGTGCGCGAAACCGTCCGCCGATTGCGTAAGCGGCACATATATATATTTGAGAATATTTCGGACGATTCAATTACCGAATAATTCTGAGGCCTTAATGATAACCGCAATCGCAAATCCCCGTCAGGCCGCTTCCTTGCTAAGGACTTGCGCTCAAATGGTTCGAATACAAAATGGTTAAACGAAAAGTTCAGAATCGCCCTAGGGTTCGGGCGCGAGAGCATTTGAATCTATCCTGTTGGCTCGTTGAACATCAATCAAATCGAGTGTCACAAGCACTTTGCTGAGACCGACTTTGTCACTCGATATTACATGTCAGATTCGC
Source organism: Planctomycetaceae bacterium (assembly GCA_024642765.1). Lineage (GTDB taxonomy): Bacteria > Planctomycetota > Planctomycetia > Pirellulales > Pirellulaceae > BJ22. The sequence continues at coordinate 2,265 of JAHEAM010000395.1, read as the reverse complement.
TGCTGTGATTGACCGGAGACCGAAAAAGCGACAAACCACAATTAACCGTGGCCGTTGGGCGCAAACCCATTTGCAGGCAATCGTTTACAAAAAGCAACCCAGCCAATGTTCGGCTAGCAACGTTGCTTGAACCAATTAGTCCAATTTAAAGCATGTTTACTGGGCCCATTCGGTTTGATCTAATCAGCGGACGAAGTTCTCGACAATCACAATGCTTTTTACACCGAAACTGCAACAATTTCTATGGAAACGGCCAAACACTTGTCACTGTACTTGAGTGGCCTAAAGGCCATTCAAGTACGATTCCAGTATTTTCATGGGGTCGTTGCGATATGTTTATCGCTTGTAGCGGCGATTACAACTTTTGCCCAAGAAAGTACGGAGACATATCAATCAGAAATGCAAGCCGCGTGCGACGCCAATGTTTCGAAGGGATTGCCGGCCGTTTTTGCAGCCGTTGTTTCTAGTGACAACACACCCATAATTTTGTCGGCCGGTGTACGCAAGTTTGGCGATCCGACAGCAGTGACGTCGGACGACAAAATTCATATTGGTTCCTGTACCAAGGCCATGACTTCCGTTTTGATTGCTCGTCTGGTCGAACTCGGGAAACTTGATTGGGATCAATCGATCGCCGAGTCTTTTCCTGACCTAGTGGAGAAAATTCACGCTGATTATCACGACGTCAGTCTCGTTCAATTACTTGGTCACCAAGGCCATATTGCTGCAAACGCATCGAATTGGCATGCGCACCGTCGACTGCCAATCGTCGAAAGACGCGAGCGAATCATGCTAGATAATCTCGCCAAACCTCGCGGACCCGAGGCGGCGGCGGATTTTCACTACTCGAATTTGGGTTATATGATTGCAGGACATATGGCAGAAGTGGCTACTGGCCAACCCTGGGAAGACCTTATCCGCGAGTTTATCTTCCAGCCCCTAGAAATTGCCACTGCGGGATTTGGGCCGCCGAGTTTAAAAGGCGATCTCACACAGCCTTGGGGGCACTCGCTTTTTAACGGAGCCGAATGGCAGTCGTCTCAACTAGACAACTCGGAGGCTCTCGGCCCTGCAGGAACTGTTCATTTATCGATCGCAGACTGGGCCAAGTTCCACCGTCTGTTTTTCAAAGATTCGAAACAAACGCTTTTAACGAAGGAATCAATCGCCCGCCTGCTCAAACCTGGCGCAAACAACTATGCACTTGGCTGGGGCGTCGTTAATCGACCGTGGGCCAAAGGGACAGCTCTCTCGCATTCCGGATCGAATACGATGTGGACTGCGACTGTGTGGATCGCCCCAGCCACAAATCACGCCTACATCGTTGCGACTAATTCTAGCAAAGACGATTCGACCCAAGTACTGGACAAGTTGGTTGGTAAAGTCATCGAATTGTCTGGTAAATACAACAAATGAAAATACTCTGTTGCGAATGGGCGAGTGGTGGCGGAGCGTGGTGGGATGACCTAGAGTTTGACCCAACCAATACGTTTGTGGATCAAGGTCACAGGATGATCGTTGCCGTAGGATCCGATTTCTTAAACAATGGTTTTGAAGTCGAAGTATTTCGTGATAGCCGTTTCGAGAGCGAAATGTTTTTGTCGGCCTTCGACCCTGGCATTACCCAATCGACAACCGGCCTTTCCATAGTCCCAGTGGATGATTCGGTCTCCTTTGATTTACGTTTGGTTCGCGCCGCGTCGACTGCGGATCTCTTGATGGTTGTAGCGCCGGAGACGGGCGGACGGTTGTTGGCATGCAGTCACTGGCTGAAGTTGTTTCGCAGTAAATGTGTGTTCCCAACGGGTGAGTTTTTGGTCGTTGCCTCCAGCAAAACGGCGACGGCGCAGCGGCTTTCAAAACGCTTTCCTAAAAACCGATATTACGATGGCTTGCTTTTTGATGCGAACTCCAGTGACACAACTTGGCCACCAGAATTTCCAACACCGGCAGTTCTTAAGTTGGACGATGGTGCAGGCAGCGAAGGCATGGTGGTCGTCGATGATTGGCGGGATGTTACACGGCCGAGCCAAGGATTGTGGCGAATCGAATCGCGAGTCCCTGGTGTTTCGGTTAGCTTCGCAGCGATTGCCAATGGAATTGGCTTTCAGTTGCTAGAGCCGTTGTATCAGGTACTGGCATCTGACCCGCCCTATCACTATTTGGCATCACGATACCCCGTGACTGACGATCATTATCGCCGAGCTAGAACACTTGCTGCCGCTGCGCTCGAAAGCATTGGAAACACACAGGGATATGTCGGGC
>JAHEAM010000394.1 GCA_024642765.1 Planctomycetaceae bacterium | reverse complement strand
TATCCGGCGGGAACGCCTGTGTTTTGGGTTCAGGAAGAACCTCGCCTGACCGTTTTGTCATCATCATTGCAGAACATATAAAATGGCTTGATCGTCTTGGGATAGTTGAACAAGATCACCGGGCACTTGAAGTGCTCTTCCGTAAGAAACCGCTCATGCTCTGATTGTAAATCCGTTCCCCATTCGACGGGATAGTCAAATTTTTTGCCCGACTTTTGCAGCACATCGATTGCTTCGGTATACGGCAATCGCACGAAGGAGCTGTCGGCAACATGTTGAAGCGAGGCGATCAACCCAGGCTCGATTTGTTTGTCGAAAAATTCCATGTCCTCGCTGCAGCGAGCCAGAGCATCGGTCACAATGCGTTTCATAAACGCTTCGGCCAAGTCCATGTTGTCGTCCAAGTCGTAAAACGCCATTTCCGGTTCGATCATCCAGAACTCTGCTAGGTGTCGTGAGGTGTTTGAGTTTTCTGCGCGGAATGTTGGTCCAAATGTATAGATCTTTCCCAAGGCTGTTGCATAAATTTCGCCTTCGAGTTGACCGCTTACCGTGAGGTAGGCGCGGCGCTGAAAGAAATCTTGCGCGAAGTCTAATTTTTCGATTTGTTTCTTGGCGATTTGGTCCAAGTTCAAGGTCGTTACTTGGAACATGGCGCCTGCACCTTCGCAATCGCTGGCCGTGATGATCGGCGTATGAACGTAGAGGAATTCGCGTTCTTGATAAAACTGATGAATCGAGTTGCAGATACAATTGCGAACGCGAGCGACGGCCCCAAACGTGTTGGTTCGAGGTCGTAAGTGGGCCCATTCTCGCAGTTTCTCAAACGAGTGACGTTTCTTTTGCAACGGATAGGTTTCGGGATCGCATTCGCCGATCAGCTCAACGGCCGACGCGTGAACTTCCGTTGCCTGGCCTTGGCCTCCCGACGCTTTGACTTCACCCGTGACGGCTATGCTGCAGCCCGTGGAAAGGCTTTTGATTGTCGATTCGTAATTCGCCAAACTTCCATCCGCGATTACTTGAATGTTGCCTTGACTCGATCCGTCATTGATCTCGATGAAGCTAAAGCCGGCTTTCGAATCGCGGCGCGTACGCACCCAACCTTGCAATGTGAGCACTTGGCCAATCGAATCGAGATGACGAGCCGTTTTAACAGAAGATTTGTTCATTGGTTACTAAAGAAAATGTTTGCGAATGAAGTAAAAACCGAACCGTCTCACCGCGAGTCGAACTTACGAATTCAAGGGACGCGTTGCACGAAGGCCAGAGCGTTGCACGGAAATAAAGTTCCCTATGGGACGTTTTCTGATGGATCCGATTTGGGTGTTGCTGCAAAACCGACGACAACCAGTGCGAGAAATACCGATGCACCTCCGATCACATAGGCGCCTTCCGGGCTCGTTGATTTCTGGAGCAATTGACTGACAGCTGCGCTAACAGCTCCAGCTAAAGCAAGGAGCATCGCCGAATTCCATAGCCAGCGTCTACCGCCCCGCACAAAATCGCCCTGCATCAAACGAAAATTATTCATCAACAAGAAGAACGCCAAATATGCAATCGGCAACAGCATCACAGCAAATGTCGACGCTACAATCGCCAAGTAGGTTTTCGACGCACCACCCCAAACCCAGAACCAACTTGCTCCCGAAAGGGCAGCAACCAACGACCCTACAGCGCGAAACCAGGGATGCTGAAAATTTCCTGCAAGTTCGGCAACTGCATAGCCATTGATCAGCATCAAAATGACAATCGTTGAAAAACCCATTCCTAGGACGCCGAAACCAAACGCCATGTTCGCGCGTTGCTCGCCCAACAATGGTACTAGCGATCGTCCGAATTTCTTCGAGTCGGGTTGCACGACTGCCATCGAAACGCGCCGTTCTTCCTCCGGCAAGGTCGCCACAAACGCTGCGAGTACTGGCAGGCTGAAACTTACAGTCTCGTACTGGCGAGGGTCTTCGGACTCAGCCGCTTTTTGAGCGTTGAGACGTTTTTGCCATGATTTTTCGGCAGCCAGGAATCCTTCGCTCGTCTCAACAACACTGGGATCTGAGCTCAACAGTTCAGCGTCTGCTCTCGTGTGAAATGCGGAAGCCGAGGCAATCACAATACAACTGGTCACAATCACGAATGGTATCGCCATTCCCGTGACCAAATCCCAAACTGCAAGTCCGCGGAATGTCTTTCCCCAACCACGAGCCAACATCGAGTAGGGCAACAAAAACGTCATGTTGATACCCACCGCTGTCGCCGCGCTGGAAATCATCACGGGTTGTTGCTTGCTAACGATCTCGTTAGTCCAGAACAAGGCAGATGACTCGGGCAAGGCCGTTAAGAGCGTTTGGATTTTCGGCGCCACCGAATTCCATTGCGAAAAATTTGGGAGGCAGCCCCAGAAGGTTTCTGCCCAATTGATTTGGCCGTCTCGTGCCAAAATCACGACGACCAACACAAAACAAACGACAATCATGGCGACAATGGCCTTGAGTAGCAAATCAAAGATTTTTGAAAATAGTCCAGGTCGTAAATTCATGACCACGATACCAAAGGCCAATAGCCCCACGACGATCGAAAAAGTGATCTTTGTTCCTAATGAATCGCCAGCCATCCAATCTTGCAACAAGTTATTTTGGCAGGCGTCGAAGCAGAGGCTGAACTGCGGCATGATGAAAATCATGTTAGCCAGGATGGTTGCCAGAACCCAACCTACACCCAAAACGGGATTTACATATTGGTTGATAGCAGCAAAAGGCCTCAAACCTGTCGAGAGTGTGACATAACTGATTGCCGATAACATCACTACGCCAGCAACAATCGCAACCAATTGCATCCAAATCATGCTGGTGCCGCCGACAACACCTAGGTACAGCGCGCCTGCAAGTGATCCGCCGCCCAGTGTGATGGCGCTTTGTAACCATCCGGGACCTGACAAACGAAAGTAGGCAGCCAAAGTCGCAAGTGGACCTTTGGCCTGAGCCTCGTTCAATAATTCTCGGTCTCGATAAACCTTCGTGTCAGTCATTCATTTTCCCTATGAGTGGGAACAGCCTTGCAGGCTACTCAATGTTGTGTTCCGTTAACCAGCGCTCGACATCGAGGGCCGCCATACATCCGGTACCTGCTGATGTAATTGCTTGCCGGTAGTAGTCGTCGGCAACATCTCCAGCAGCGAAGACGCCTTCGACGCTCGTGTGCGTGCGGAAGGGTTTTTGCCACTGAATGTAGCCTTTGTCATTCAATTTAATTTTATTGTTGAGGAACAATGTGTTGGGCGTGTGTCCGATTGCGACAAACATGCCGCCGACCGTCAATTCTCGGGTTGAGTCGTCTACCGTGTTCCGCAGTCGGAGTGAGTTAACAAGGTTTCCATCACCGAGAACTTCATCGACGACTGAGTTCCACAGCACTTCAATTTTGGGGTGGCTGAGCGCTCGATCTTGCATGATCTTTGACGCACGCATTTGGTCGCGGCGAACGATCATGTAAATGCGATCTGCGCCTTTGAGGTTCGCCAAATAAGTTGCTTCCTCGACTGCCGAATCGCCAGCGCCGACGACCGCCAAGGGTTTGCCGCGATAGAGCGGCAGGGCACCATCGCAAACGGCACAGGCACTGACACCTTTATTTTTATATTTTTCTTCGGATTCCAATCCTAGGTAGTTCGCTCGTGCACCTGTCGCCACAATGATGCAATGCGCTTCCACAGGTTCGCCGCTGGCCGGAATTACACGAAACGGTCGCGTGCTAACATCGATATCAACAATATCATCACCGACCACTCGCGTGTCAAAATTTAGTGCTTGTTGTTTCATTAGCTCCATCAACTCGATGCCTTGCACGGCATAGTGAAATTGACCGTCTTTCTTGTGGTCGGGCGGTGGGGGCAAATTGTAGTGTCGTTCCGCATCCACAGCGCTTTCGACAAAAGCTCGAATGTTGCCGAATGGAAACCCAGGATAGTTTTCGACTTCAGTCGTGAACGCAAGTTGCCCCAAAGGAATCATCTCAGGTTTGGGCGTTCCTTCGAAAACCAATGGGTTCAAATTGGCGCGTGCTGCGTAGATAGCGGCCGACCACCCGGCAGGGCCACTTCCAATGATGACAACTTTTTCTGGCACGAATTCGTTTTCCTTATTTGGTTGCAAGTAACAAACGGGGTCCAGGCAAGGTTCGCCAAAAGAGACGACCTGATCGTCGTAGGTCATCAACG
>JAHEAM010000393.1:3006-4224 GCA_024642765.1 Planctomycetaceae bacterium | reverse complement strand
CAATCTAATTCAAGTCCAACCCACATCAAACGCACAAGTTGAATCGCGTTTTCAAAATAGTTTTTCCAGACTCCCTCAAACGATGGGAGTCGTCGGCTATTCTCTCAAGATTGAAAACGGCACTGCATTGTTGACAGGTACCGTTACAGATCAAAATGCCAACGACCGAATCGTCCAAATGTTGCGTCTGGAACCGGGCGTCTACAAGATCGACAACCAATTGCAACTTGCTAGATAACGACAGAAAGCGTGAAGTTTTTGCGATTTGGCTTAAACAGCAGGGTGATCCGATAGCGTTGAGGCTGAAAAGTCATGACCGAATCAACGTCACGTCGTTGTCGAATTGACGGGTAGTGCGCTTTAAATTCCTGTTCAATGCCAACGCTCCCGCAATTCCTTACGGATGAAATCCGTTTCAAGATCTCGTTCGTTCGAATCCTCTTGGACTGCCGAGCGTTGATGCAAAAAATGAAAGCAAACGTCAGTCTAAGTACTACGATGCTAAAGGAATTATCGTTTTCTTGATTGCAGCAAGAGGCCAGCAGGTACAATCCCTAAATTGGTAAATTACTGCGAAAACGTCGAAAGTGCTTCCAACTGGACACAACACTGTTGGCTTTATTCGTTAGCCGCACTTCGACCGTCCTCAGGCGCATCGATATTCATATTGCGAAAATTTGCGCTCGGTATTTTCTTGGAATTGGTCGCATAGGTCCCTGGAGCGACAAACGGACCGGATGAGTTCTCCTCGACAATGCGTTTCAATTCGAGCGAATCGACTGACTCAATCTCGATCAGGCGTTGCGTCAACGCTTCGAGAGCCGCACGTCGGACGTCCAAAATATGCCGAACCTTTTCAATCGACTCGTCCAAGATACGTTTGACTTCCTCATCGATCTCACGAGCTGTTTTTTCACTATGCTGCCGACCGCGATCTTCGCTGTAACTCCCTGCCAAGAAAGCGCTGGAGCGACTCTCGCCATAGTTGATTCGGCCCAAACGGCTCATTCCGTATTGCATCACCATAGCCCGTGCGATGTCGGTCGCGCGTTCCAAGTCGTTTGAAGCACCCGTAGAAATGTCCTTGAAGATCAATTCTTCGGCAAGAGTTCCGGCCAACAAAATTTGTAGTTGACTTTCAAGTTCGCTCTGGGTCATCAGAAAACGGTCGTTGTCCGGCCGCTGCATTGTGTAGCCCAGCGCTGCAAGTCCACGCGG
>JAHEAM010000393.1:0-2955 GCA_024642765.1 Planctomycetaceae bacterium | reverse complement strand
AGTGACGCGTTCGACACCTTCGTTGAATTCATCCATTCCAACCGAAGTTTTTTCTTTACGAGCCGCAAGCAACGCAGCTTCATTTACCAAGTTTGCAAGATCGGCACCGGCAAAACCAGGGCTGATTGCGGCAATTTGTTTAAGTTCGACTTTTGGATCAAGCTTGACGTTTTTGACATGGACCTTGAGAATATCTTCGCGTCCCGCCACATCAGGTCGATCAACGAGCACGTGCCGATCAAAGCGTCCTGGCCGCATCAAGGCTTGATCCAGAGTCTCGGGTCTATTGGTAGCTCCGATTACGATCACACCACTGTTTGACCCGAACCCATCCATTTCGACCAAGAGAGCGTTGAGCGTCTGTTCGCGTTCATCGTGACCACCTACCGCATTGCCACTTCGGGTTTTTCCCAACGCGTCGAGTTCATCAATGAAGATTATACAAGGGGCCTTGGCCTCTGCCTGTTGAAACATGTCTCGAACACGTGCAGCCCCCACGCCGACAAACATCTCAACGAAGTCACTGCCCGAAAGGCTAAAAAAAGGAACACCGGCCTCACCTGCAATTGCCTTGGCCAACAACGTCTTGCCCGTACCGGGAGGTCCAACAAGCAACACACCGCGCGGAATGCGCCCGCCGAGTTTTTGATATTTTTCAGGCGAACGCAAAAAGTCTACGACTTCTTTTACCTCTTCAACCGCTTCATCAATTCCCGCGACATCATCAAATGAAATCGAAAGGTCTTCTTCTGCGTACAACCGACCGCGACTACGCCCGAACTGCATCGGTCCACCGGCACCACCCAAACGCCTCAACATCATGTAAAACAAAAACAAAATGACGCCGCTAAACAACAGAAACAGTCCGTTTCGTTCCCAAAAACTCGGGGCGTCCGGGAAGCCCCAGTCGAAGTTGTTTTTCGTCAACAATGCACTTAGTTGGGAATTCCCAAGATCAGAGGGGATTCGATTCACGACAAAACTCATGTCCTTGCGCGAAGTTCCAGCTCCGTCACCACTGACAATACGCTGGGTGAGCTTGCCCGTAATTGCACGGTCTCCAATAAGGATGTTGTTGGGGCTAGAAAGTGCGATCTCACGCTTTCGATTTCCGTTTTCCGCAATTCGCAGCTCGCTCAATTCTGGGTTTAGCAAGGTGCGTTCATCGCCAGGAGAGTAGTGCGTTTTTTTGACCAGCTCTTCAAATTGGCTATAGGTCAGTTCGCGACTATCTTGGCTGAAGATCAAGGCACCGACGACGACCATCGTCAATAACAAGATCAAAACAAACCAAATGACAGATGAGTTCTTTTCGTTGTCGCGGCGTGGATTTTCTGATGTCATGATTTACCTAAGTTCGATAGCGGCAGCAATTCACGTTTTTCTTCCGAGTCGTTTCGAGAACGCGCACCCAAGGACTTGCGTCCTTAGGATCACAATTCCAAAAGAAATGAAACTCTCGTGCCAACGCGAATTGCCTCAGTGTTCATTATGTCATTCTTACTCTTTTGGTTGCGATTAGACAACTTGTAAGCAATTTCTCGGGCTCGGTTGCAATACCTCAGATGCTCGCGGGCGATGGCAATCACGAGGTGTTCTTGTGAATTGCCACAAAAACACTTAGAATTCTGCGGCATTTCAAGCATGCAGCCCGTTGATTCGAGGCAATTTTCTTGGCAAGCTCATGTTGGGCCATTCAAAACTCCCGGCCTTCGGAAATGAATGTTTGACGCTGCATTCGGTCAGCTTGTGTCGTTTTTTTGCAACATCCTTTTTCCCAAACGCAACGAAACGCCGTGATGCCCGATCGAATCAATGTTGCCGTTTTGGGTTCGACTGGCAGCATCGGAACGAACGCGCTGAGTGTTCTCAGAGAGCTTGAACAATTTCGTCTTTATGGCATCAGTGGACACTCGAATATCGAATTATTGCGGACACAGGCCGAAGAGTTTTCGCCCGAATACGTCGTAGTCACCGGCGACGAAAAATCGCTGGCAGACCGCGACACGTTCGGTGGAAATTGGCGGGTTGGCTGTGAACACCTCGATGCTCTGGCCTCCAATCCAAATGTCCAAATTGTGGTTGCCAGCATCGTCGGCCAGGCCGGATTGTCCAGCGCGCTGGCTGCTGCAAATTCCGGCAAACGACTTGCCCTGGCCAATAAAGAGGCCCTGGTTGTCGCGGGCGAAATGCTAACGACTCTGGCGCGACGCTCCGGCGCAGAACTAATCCCAATCGATAGCGAGCACTCGGCAATTTGGCAGGCCGCTCTAGCTGGAAAACGTCCGGAAATTCGTCAAATCATCTTGACGGCAAGCGGTGGTCCATTCCATGGACTTTCCGAACAGCAGTTACAGGAAGTTACCGTTGAACGCGCCCTCGCTCATCCCAATTGGAGTATGGGACAGAAAATCACGATTGATTCCGCCACATTGCTCAACAAGGCCCTTGAAATCGTTGAAGCCAAGTGGCTTTTTGGGCTTGAGCCGGACCAAATTCGAGTCCTGGTGCACCCTCAATCGATCATCCATTCGATGGTAGAATTCGCGGATGGCTCGGTAGTTGCACAACTCGGTTCGCCGGATATGAAGTTGCCGATACAATACGCGTTAACCTATCCTGAACGCGTCGGTGGTCCTGCCGAGCGAATGGACTGGTCCCGCACTTGGCAATTGGATTTGATTCCGCCAAACGCAATCCAGGCCGCAGCACTTGAACTCGGTTTCGAGGTCTGTCGCCAGGGTGGAACGGCAGGGGCTGTGCTGAACGCAGCAAACGAAGTTGCCGTCTCAGCTTTTTTACAAAACAAAATCAGTTTCGCCAAAATCGTCCCCGCCTGTCGGGAGATTTTGGAGCAACACCAATTAGTTACCTCGCCCAACTACGACCAACTAATGGTCGCAGACAATTGGGCCAGGGAGGAGATGAATAAATGGATCTGTTCTTAATTGCCGA
>JAHEAM010000392.1 GCA_024642765.1 Planctomycetaceae bacterium | reverse complement strand
GGATATGGGATCACTGCCCTTGAGTACGTTGTCGATTCCCGACGTAATGATATGGGAGGTGAACTTAGCCGACGGAGCGGAACGATGCTTGACACTTGACTTGTTACGACCGGTTCAAGTGGCATTCGAACATCTCCTATGTTACGACGAATCTACTGACAGTAAGTCTATCAAGCCGAATGCCAAGTGACAAGTTTTTGCGAATTGCCCAAACAATCAAATAACTTCCGGGGCCATCTTGCGGATTGGGCAGAACGAGGCTTGAAGATTGTGGCGGTAACTCAGCAGATCGAGTTCAACGGAACTATCGGGCGGATTCTTGCTGCTGTGCTTGTTCGGCTGGCCGGAATCGAATGGGAGTGTCGTAAAGAAGGACAAGCTGCCGGTATCGAAATCGCAAGGCAGAAAGGCGTATTCAAGGGCCGCGGGCCGGGCACCGCGAAGAAGAATCCACAGAGGGCCATTCAACTTCGTGACAAGGGCCTGACAGTTCCTGAGATCGCCAAGGACCTGGCGTCAGTGGACGTACCTTGAGTTGTTTCATGGGCAATTCGACGGCTTTGGCTGGTCAGAATTAACAAGCAGTTGTCATTCTTGAGCGAGGGCATCATCGCCGATGATGACCAGGACCAAATGTTGACTTGGGCGGCCCACCAAACCGGCTGGAATCGAAGGCAACTTCGGGAGAAATTGGCGCATAATAGTTGCTCGAATGGTCGTCATTTGCGATGCGATCGGGCGAGTCACAGTTCCTTAAAATGGCAGTTGATTAATCGAATCCAAGGCACGACATAAAAGACGCATGGTTCATCATAGAAAAAGGGAAAGGCTACGGCCCTTTCAGCGTTGGCCAACTCAAACAACTGCTGGTTGGCGGTGCCCTTTCTGAGTCGGATCTCCTCTGGAAAAAGCACGATCCAGAGTCACGACCCGCGGGCACCGTTGATGGGATTTTTGATAGTGTGCCAACAAGATCGCCAGTCGCCGAAGAAGCGACGAATCAAAAACCATCGAATGTTGGCTCGCCAAACGGCTGACTCGCAAAGACGACCTTTCTTGCGGCTGCGAAACACGGGCGCATCTAATGGTGCTTCAGCATGAAGAGCCATCAGCGATTCCCAAACTGATTTTGGCATCAGAATGGATCTGGTTTTGTCACCCTTTGCAAAGAAGATTACTTGGCCAGTGGAATCACGTTCTTGAAGGTGTCGCAAATTCGCCAGACGGAAATTCTCCTGTTAGTCAAACACGTGTTGGATAAACACCAGATAGAAACGAACCAGGATGAGCCAACCGCTGATTACAACGGAAATCAACCATCCAATAACTTTCATTTTGTCAAAGTAGCATCGGTTAAATCATTTGCTATCAGCGTTGAATTGTTTCGATTGTTTATCGTCGGTTGACTCCGACTATCAATTCACGTACATGTCCGTTTTCAATGCGCCTAATCTGGCAAAGCGTTACTGTAAATTGATGGCAGGAGGCCAATTTTGCGTTCTTCAAGACTTTTACGTCTATTAATAATTAGTCTTTTAAGCATCTTCTTTTGCTGCTCAACTGCTGTTGTTGCCAAAAATGACTCTGCAAAATTCGCAATCACAGATTTGCGGGTCATGAGCGATCCTACACTCACGATCGAGCTACTAGAAAGGATGCTGGCAGAATTAGAGCAAAGTACCGAAATTGCGGTTGATGTCAAATTGCAGGCTGTCGAAAATTATCAGGCTGCAATAAGAAATCTGCAGGCGGCAGACTCTAGCAGTGTCCGGTTGCAAGCGTTAGTCGCGGAAACCGAATCTGTACCACAACGGTGTGAACAGCTCAAACTGCAATTGAGTGAGCTAAAAGACAAAAAACCCACCATCGAAAACAATCCAACGCTCCAAGAATTGGAGCAAATATTACCCACAACCGAACTATCACTTTCAACATTAAAAAAAGCAAGGCAAGATGCTGAGTCCGAACTCCAAGCACGCGCACCGCGACGGAAAGAGATTCGAGAACGAATGGCGGTCATTCAAGAAAAAATTGTGGACGCACAGACTCAACTTCGGGCATTGTCTTCGGTAACAGCAACTCCGCAAAGCAAATCATTGACGGCACGTCTCGCGACTCGCCAAGACTGTCTGTTAAAAGAAAAACTTGCCCTCGAAGCCGAACTGACCAAATTTGATGCCGAAGAAGCTGCTGACCTCGTAAGGCAGCGCATTGAATTCGCCACTTGTAACGCGGCCTATACTGAAAAACTGATTGGACTCTTGCAACAGGACATCAACGAGAAACGAGAAACGGCCGCGAGAAATGCCGTTCGCATCGCACGCCGTGAAGCGATTGAGACCGATCCCGCTCTTAGATCTTATGCTGAAGAGAATCAAAAATTAGCTGAGGATGCAAAAACAACTGGCGAAACAATTGCACTTCTAGAACAAGAGCTGAAAACCACGGTTGCGGCTTATGAGAGCCTGATTCGCCAAGTCTCTCAGACCAAAAAGAAAGTAGATACTGTTGGACTAACCACTTCGGTTGGCGCGCTATTGCGAAAACAGTTAGGAATTCTGCCTGACGCTGTTACGCGGAGTTCCTCCGTTGCCAAACGACAAAGGCTCATCAATGAAACTCAATATGCCTTGTTTGAATATGAAGAGCAACGGCACGATTTGATCGACCTAGATGGCACTATCTCAACAATCGTTGAGGCGGTTTCTCAAAACTCAACTCAGGATTCTAGTTCACTAGAATCCTCTGCGCGCGATCTGGCAACCCGCAAGCAAGAGTATTTAAACGACCTTGTACGCAGCACCGGAAAATGCTTTGACACCCTAATCGAACTTGATATGGTCGATCGCCAGTTGTTTGATTTGGAAGGTGAATACGGAGAGTATATCGATCAGAGGATTCTTTGGATTCGTAGTGGCCGGCCGTTGTCAGCCGGATTGCAGGTAGGAGATTCTGATGTTTGGTTGCTTCGACCGTTGCTATGGTTCGAATCAGGTCAATTGTTGGTAAGCGATGCGAAATCTAATGCAATCCTTTATGTCGTGGTCCTTGGGATGTTCGTTCTATTGGGATTGCGTTCATACACAATGAAGAATCGAATTACCGAATTGGGCGAAGTCGCACAAAAAGCGAATTGTCGTTCAATTGTCCCAACTTTCCGAGCACTTTTTCTCACTTTCATTTCATCATTTACGTTGCCCATTTTTTCATTATTGTTGGGGTGGCGACTGACAGAATGTGCAGGCGACTCAGAATTTACTTGGGCGATCGGCAACGGCTTCAAAACGGTTAGCCTTTTGTGGGCTGTCTTGAATTGGGTTCGATATGCTTGTCAAAAGAATGGACTTGGGGATGCGCATTTTGGATGGCCTTCCTCTTGCTTAGGCTGCCTTCGGCGAGAACTCAAAATTCTAAAATATGTAGCCTTGCCGATCGCGTTTGTTGCCGCAACGCTTGCTTCAAGCGACGGATTCTATGAACGAAGTGATGTTCAACGCGTAGCTTTCATCCTGGGAATGTGTGCGATTTGCATTGTCGCAATACGCCTATTCCGCACCAAAGGTATGTTTCGGGTTTACTTTGCGTCCAATCCAAATAGTGTTTTTGCGAAATTCAAGTGTTTATATCCATTTGCGGCAGTCAGCGTTCCATTTTGTTTGGCAATGTTAGCTGTAACTGGCTATTTTTACACGGCCCAAACGCTATTTTGGCGATTCTTTATTACGTGTGTGTTTTTCATCCTGATTGTTGTGGTCCGATCGATTTTGGACCGAATGTTACTGTTGCGACGACGACATCTTCAGATGGAACGTACACGTCAACGGGCGCTTGCGGCAAAAGGTGCCGATTATGACTCTGCGGCAACTCGACCGCTGGCAGGAATAATCACCGACAACAAAGAAGCCGATATTTCTGAACACATTTCACAATCATATCGGTTGGTCGGCACAGGAATGATGGCGATCGCCTTAGTTGGATTGTGGATGATTTGGATTCAAGCTCTGCCCGCACTTGGAATGATCGGCAATTATACAGTTTGGGGAAAACCAAAGATGGCCCCTGTGGTCGCGGAAGTCACTGCTCCAGCGCCTACCCCAATCACTTCTCCAGTCACAGCTGCCGTGACAACTCCAACAGTTTCTGAAGCAAGTATCGATGATGATACACCTTCAGATTCAGTCACTGTTGCTGATTTGGCATTGGCCATTTTGATTGTCTTCATAAC
>JAHEAM010000391.1 GCA_024642765.1 Planctomycetaceae bacterium | reverse complement strand
TTCGTTGGGCTTCGAGGAATCAACTGCGGATGACTCTGGTGGTCCGCCAATGATTTTGTCCTCACCGATAATGGCTTCTAGATCACGCAACATTTTCCCTAGTGGTTCTCGATCGAATTTGAAGTCATCAAAGACAAATGTTTTTTGACTGCCATCGACCATGTAGTGAGCTCTGGCGATTCCTTTTTTCGCCCATTTGTGTTTATCAAGTTGTGTGACAGCTGCAAATGGAAGGGATTGACCCCAACTGGTCGTTAGTCCTGCGGACGTTTGCTCAACCCACGATCCGCGCGCCTTGAGAATGAAAAACGTTTGAATTAGCCCGAACACCAGTGCCAGCCCGCCAAACAAATGTTGCTGTGTTATTGATTTCTCAATCTCCTCACTTTTCTTTTCAGGGATGTGCGGCGGCCATCCGTTTTTCGTGACGATTTCTCGCCATTGCTTGCTCTTTTCGACTTCGTCGAGATTGGCAAGTTGTTCATAGGTGCGTGTGTATTCCAATTTGTGAGGGTAGCCAATAAAACCATCGTAAGCAAACCAAGCTGCACCGCCAAAACAACCTAGCGCAATGACTAAGTAACGAAGCAAATAACTGTTTTGAAAATTCGCACGGTTAGGCATTATTGTTCCAGACTGGGTTTCTACTAGTTTAGGCTCAATCGATAAAGCGAAAATGCTAATACAGTCACATTATGATTGTTCAAGCCGGTTTTTCGAGCCCCAACTGTTGAAAATTAGGCACGCAACGATTCCAGTCGTGTTGATTATGCGAGCAAAAAAGAGGTTTCTGAAGCACGGTGTTATTTGCTTTGCGTCCGAATTTGTTCCAGTTGATTTTTGAGATGGATAACAATATTCGGGTTTTCTTTCGCAACGTCGTGCAGTTGTTCGAGATCTTGCGATAGGTCAAAAAGCGCATTCGAGTTTGAGTTGTTTGGATAGCCTCGCATTTCCGCGTACCATGGAGGGAGCTTGCGTTCGTCACCATTCGCGACATCCAGGTACAACCACTGTTCGCTGCGGAGTGCGTAGCGATCTTTGTAGGTGTTGTGAACCAGTTCATGCCGAATGGCAGGCAGCGATGGATCTTGCCAAAGTGAGGATTGGTCGAGGCTGTCGGGTCCACAACCCGAGGGTAGTTTGCAACCAACCACAGCAGCGACCGAAGCCAAAATATCGATTTGTCCGATGAGTCGTTCGCAGACTTTTCCGGCAGGCGTGTGACCGGGCCAACTCACGATCATCGGAACACGATGTCCGCCCTCCCAAATCGAGCGTTTGATCCCGCGCAACGAGCCCATGCTGCTGTGTTCGAAATTCTTGAGTCGTTCCAGGGCATAAATCTCTGGACCGTTATCGGCAGTGAAAATGATTAGTGTGTTGTCGTAGAGGTCATTGTCTTTTAGCGCCGCGATAATTTCCCCAACAGTTGCATCGGTTTGCTGCATGAAGTCACCATAGCCACCCGCTTGGGATGAACCTTGGAACTTATCGCTAGGCACAATCGGAGCATGTGGCGAAGTAAAGGGGACATATAACAAGAAGGGTTGATCGTTACCGGCGCGTGAATGAATCCACTCCACAGCTTTTTCCGTCAACTTGGGCATTACCGCGTCGAGTTGCCAACCAGAAACCATTGGACCCTTGCGGCATTCCCAAGAGCCCTCTGCCGTTTTAGGCGATTCGGAAAGTGGTTCTGTCGGTGCCGCTACGACTTGATCATTTTCAATCCAGCAGTAAGGAGGGAAATTCGGCACGTCATCGCCAAAGTAATAATCAAATCCGTGAGCGAGGGGCCCGTCTGGGATCGCACGGGTCCAGTCAAAGTCCGTTGCGTTGTAGCCAGTCCCACCACCAGGTTGTTCGCTGGGCTGAGCGTTCGCATTCATGAGCGCCTGCCAATTCCATCCCAAATGCCATTTGCCGACACAAGCTGTCGCATAGCCCTCAGATTTTAAAAGTTCGGATAATGTGATTTGTTCTGAACGGAACACTGATGGGCCGAAGGAATTTACAATGTCATGGAAAGCTCGCCAGTGGTATCGCCCCGTCAGTAAAGCATAACGACTGGGTGTACAGATGCCGGAAGAACTATGAGCATCGGTAAAGCGAATACCTGTCCTCGCAAGTTCATCAAGATTGGGCGTCTTGATTTTCGACTCAGGGTTTTGACAGGCCAAATCACCGTACCCCATATCATCGGCGTACAAGATGACGACATTCGGACGATTCGTTGATGTCGAACCATTGGGGATTTGCGCAAAACCGGTTTGTGCTACCGCGAACAACAAAACATATCCGACGGCAATCAAGTGAGCCGTACTTACTCGGCGGAAACACTGAGGTTGCATGGGGTTTGGAGCAAGAAGCGTCATCGATGCCAGTCCTGTTGAATCAGCGGAAAGTCGTCTGTTTCACGACTATACCAAAAGGGAAGGCGAGATGTGCAAACGATGCACGCGGCTTCTGCACATAAAAAAAGCCTAGTTCCCGAATTGATGCAACGGATGACCGTTTTCGGGAACCGGCTTTCGTCCACTTGACCTTGCGATCAAGTAAACCGAATCATGAGGCAAAAATGAAATGAATATCCGAATAAAAATCAAATAAAAGCGAGCGGATGGAACCAAGGCAATTTCGGGAGATGAAAAGAGAGAAGAGTCCTCACCCGCTCGCAAGTACCTAGTCGCAATGTGCATGCCATTCAAAATGAAGACTACATTTTTTGGTGATGCCCAAAAAAAGCCGTTGTTTAAGGCATGCGGCTTCCGCGACGTCGCGTCCAAGGTGCCAGAGACGTCTTGTTTTGAGACGGAATCTCGTCTCAATTCTAGTTTTGAGACAAGCCAAAGTTCTCAGATGGTAGATCGTGATACCGCAACGGGCAAAAGGAAATGGAATGACATTGAAGTTGATTTCTTGGAATGTAAACGGCATTCGTGCATCGATGGACAAGGGGTTTCGCAAGTTCATCGAAATAGATGCACCCGATGTGATCTGCCTCCAAGAAACCAAGGCCGAGCCGCATCAAGTCAACTTGGATTGGGCCGAGGGATTGGGTTATCACAAGTTCTGGAACTGCGCTGACAAGAAAGGCTACAGCGGGACATCCATTTGGACAAAGTTACTGCCGAAAAAGTGCGTTTTGGGTTTGGGAATCGAAGAGCACGACCAAGAGGGGCGTGTGATCACAATTACATTCGAAGACTTTCATTTGATTAACGTCTACACACCAAATGCCCAACGTGGGCTGGCTCGCCTTCCGTATCGACAACGTTGGGACACCGCATTTCTCGAATACGTTACAAAGCTTGATAAAAAGAAGCCCGTGATTTTTTGCGGCGATTTGAATTGCTCACATAAAGAAATTGACTTGGCGAATCCCAAGGCAAATCGCATTAACGCGGGTTTCTCCGAAGAGGAGCGTGCGGGGATGGAACGCATTGTCGACGCTGGATTTTTGGACACATTTCGATTATTTAACGATCAACCGAATCATTACAGTTGGTGGACTCATCGACTCAACGCTCGAGAACGAAATATCGGTTGGCGGCTCGACTATTTTTGGGTGTCCAGAAAACTGAAAGATCGCGTGCATGACGCGAAGATTCGCGCCGAAATTTTCGGCTCCGATCACTGCCCCGTGGAAATGACACTTTCAAAGTGCTGAGTGTAGTAAATTCTATTTTCCTCAAATACTCTGCGTGCGGCGAGGCACCAAAGTGAAGGACGCAATTTACCCTACCTGCACTATTCCAAAAGAATATCAATGCAAATTCACCTTGGACGTATTCAGGAACTCGTGCGATATCCCGTCAAATCCATGGCAGGTGTCGCAATCGAAACTGCTTTTCTGGGTTGGCACGGATTGCAAGGCGACCGTCGCTTCGCGTTTCATCGCGTCGACGACAATAGCGGTTTCCCTTGGCTTTCCGCCAGTCGCCTTCCAGAGCTACTTTTGTACAAGCCGATTGGGCTTGATGAGCACTCAGAGGAGCCTTTGCCGACTCACGTCTGTACACCGGAAGGCAAGATATTTGAAATTGGAAGCAACGAATTGCGATTCAGTGTGTCGGAAAAGTTCGGAAGTACCATTGAGTTGATACGACTCAAACATGGGATTTTCGATGAAGCCAGCATTTCGGTAATCAGCCGAGAGACCATCGCTGCCATTTGCCAAGAGGCAAATCGGAACATGGATACTCGGCGATTCCGAGCAAATGTC
>JAHEAM010000390.1:1111-4237 GCA_024642765.1 Planctomycetaceae bacterium | reverse complement strand
TCAGAGTGATATTCTCTCAGCAAAAAGTACAGGATCTTGGCGATCAATCTACGGTCAATGCAACTGCCGTAGCAAACCGATCTGTCGTTACGTGAAACTGTGGTTCTTCTGCGAACGATACAGAAATAAGATCCTTTGCGTTGCGAATCATCTGTCGGCACTCTTCGCTGAGATGTGTCAAGTGCACTGTTTTGCCAAGCTGTTGGTACTTTCGGGCGACGACGTGTATAGCTTCCATCCCGGAGTGGTCGTAGACCCGCGTGTAATAGAAGTCGATGACGACAACATCGGGATCCGTCCGTGAATTGAACAAATCTTTGAACTGGGTTGTCGAGGCAAAGAAAAGCGGTCCATGAATCTGATAAATCTTGGCTCCGTATTCATTGATCTTGATATCTGCGTTCACATTTTTGGCATGTTTGAATGCAAATGCTAACGATGAAACGATGACACCAATGATGACAGCGGAAGCAAGGTCATGGAGAATCGCCGTGTAAAGAGTCACAATGACCATCACCAAAAAGTCGGTGAAAGGTACCTTGCGATAGAGCTTGAGCGATGCCCACTCGAACGTGCCAACTACAACCATAAACATGACTCCGACCAGCGCAGCCATCGGGATCATTTCGATCCAATGTGAGAAGAACATGACGAAAGCGAGCAAGCAACAAGCAGCGAATGCACCAGAGGTTCGACCTCGACCACCCGATTCCACATTGATAAGCGACTGGCCAATCATTGCGCAACCACCCATGCCACCGAAGATACCGCAAATAATATTTGCAACTCCTTGTCCCAGACATTCTCGATTGCTGTTGCCTTGCGTCTCGGTGATTTCGTCAATCAATGTCAGCGTCATCAAGGACTCGATCAAACCAACAGCAGCCAACACGACTGCGAATGGAAAAATGATCCACAGCGTTGCCAGGGTCATCGGTGGTAAGCTAAACGTCCGAAAGAAAAGCGTCGGAAAACCGGCGCTGATGCTGGTCGTCTTGGGATCAATACTGCCCATCGCCTCCGTGATCGCATCGACCCGCGTTGGCTTAAAATCGGATAACAGCGTCGGCGGGACATGTTGGCCAGCGGCGCCTATGGATTTGGGTTGCTCGATCGACAACACCGTTTTGGCAGCGGCAACCTTCGCGTTTGTCGCAAGCATGTCGCCGACGGTCATGACGACGTTGGTTTGATTTTCCGCAGCCATTTGACTTGGTAATATACGGTTCGATGCAATGCCGATGCAGGTGACAACGAGAATAGCAACCAACGACGCCGGTATTGCCTTGGTGAGTTTTGGAAGGAGCCAAATGATCGCCATTGTCAAGGCAACAAGTGCAATCATGAGCCACAACGCAGGCCCTTGCATATATTCAAGAGCCCCAAAAGAATTGACAGTCTTAAAGCTGCCGAACTGGGCAGTGCAGATTACGATCGCAAGTCCGTTGACGAATCCAAGCATAACGGAATGCGGCACCATCCGAATCAGAACGCCCAATCTGGCAAAGCCCACAAGCAACTGAAGGAAACCACAAAGGATCACTGTCGGGAATAGGTATTCGACACCATGGATCGCAACCAAGCTAACGACCACCACGGCCATTGCACCCGTCGCACCAGAGATCATACCCGGGCGTCCTCCGCACAGCGCACAAATCAATCCTATGAAGAATGCCGAATAGAGACCGATAATTGGCGACACACCTGCAAGAAACGCAAATGCAATCGCTTCTGGGACTAACGCGAGCGCGACAGTCAGGCCGGAAAGCAGTTCATTTTTTAGATTTTGAGGCTGTGAACGAAATAGATCGAGCATTTAATTACGTAACTTACTAATGGATTGAAGTGGCCGTCAATAACCACGAACGACAGTGTCGCGGGAGGCCTAGCATGCGAGAATCATGACAGGAGATAAACTCAACGCACTATCAACTCGGGAGAGTGAATGTTGATTTAGAAATTAGTGCATCGTGTATCATGATTGGAAAATCTCTGTAACGCGGATTGATTCAAAGAGAGGCTACCTCGCTTTTTGCAGCTAAACAAGGTCAATGCTGATTGCACCGTCGTCAACCGAGACTACATTCAACAACTCAGTGGCTTCAAGGGGAACCACAGCAACGGTATTCTCGTTCCAAAGTGAAGTCGGACTTCATTGTTTCGACTGGCACTTTTTTCGTCTATTTCGCGAAAAATGCAAAGATTTGACATCATTAACTTGCCATTTGGAGTAACGAGCCTAACCAAACCAAGAAACGTCCTCTGTAGACTGAACAGACGCAAAATGCCTACGGGTAACAGTAGAAATGGACGTTACGACAATGGTGATGGCGATGACGTCTTTGCACTCTATTCCAATCCAATGGCGTGTGGACCGATTATTCGGGTGTGGAAATCTCCAAGCGATAATTGTTCTGGGCAGTATCAATAATGGAACAACGCTCCACAGCTTCCGTGGTGGCGAACACAGTTGCGGCCTCGACATCGTATGTTGACCAACCCGTGTCGTTCAGGACGAGCTCATGCACGCAGCGCTAAGTGGGTGGATGTGGCTTTTGTTTGCGAATCCAAAAAGATCTTTGCGGATCGACCAGAAATCGCCCACGCATGGCTTCGCGTCCGAGCAACATCGAAAACCCCATTCTTCTTCGATCGGCAAGTGTTATTTCGATAGGCCACATGACCTTGTGCAACATTGCGTTGGTAATGATCACCGGCCGCCGACTTAGCTGGCCGTTCGAGCTGCGGACGCTGCGGAATTCCAATAGCGGCGCCACTTGTTCGATTCCGCGCTCAACGTTTCCGATTCCGGCATCAGGATAGAAAACAAACCGAACCATTGTTTGGTGCGTTTCATCGGTTGTCGGCTTTTCGAAAATTTCGATTACTTGGGCATGCAGCGACGAAGAAGTCGCCCCCGTATCGACCTTGCACTTGATTCGACCATCAAAGAGATCAGGCAGACGTATAAACTCCCGCCAACCAACAACCAATTTTTTCATAAGGCGATTTGTCACCGTCGTTACGTGTTTCTAGAAACAGATCACCATTACAGTTTATCTTTCGCTGGTATGGCGCGAACCATACGAACTCCATTCTTTCTAAGTTAATTGCCAATGCCGCCTG
>JAHEAM010000390.1:0-1101 GCA_024642765.1 Planctomycetaceae bacterium | reverse complement strand
AAAGCCTAGGATCATGTCAGACACCAATTCAAAATACAAATTGAATCGTGCGCCAAATGACGCCCACAGTTCGAGTCCAACACCTTTTGGATCAGCAAAAAGTAAAATTGTGAAACGGTTTGGCGGAAGACACTTGATTTTTAGAACACGCGTCGGCGGCTGGCCAATTCTGCCAAAACCCTATGTCTTGATTTCGGCTTTTTCGGGACCCGTTTGGATTTTTTATGGCGTTGGACAAATTTGGTTGACCCACAAGAAAACGGAAAAGCTTGCGGGGTGGTATGTTCGAGCACCCCGAGTTGGAGCCGAGAGCTTGATGAAAATTGTCGAATCCATACACTCGCAACTCGAGGAATTCGTCAAATTCTGCAACGACCACGGTTTCCAAGGAACATTGGTTATTGAAAAGTATGTTCTCGAATTCCATTGGACATTCGGAACCGAAACAGGTCGAGAAAACCAAAAAGGAGATAACTCCTCGAATTTAGAGAAAAAATTCCAAGAGTTGATTGACTCATTCCAGGCGGCTTCTGCTGCATTATTCCCGGCTCGGCAACACGTCTAAATTTGTTTGCGATGGAGCGAGAACTCAAAGCAGTTGGATGTCTCGAAATAAAGTGACGTCTAACGTCGCCGACGAGGCGTCCTGGAACGATTTGAGCTTGGGTTCTTCCCGTGCGCCGAAATGTTCTTTTCGACAATAACGGAAATAACATCGCGCCAAGTTGTCACAGATTTGCGTGGTACGGAAACGTCATCGTCTTCGACAAAATCATCGTCCTCATCATCACGGGGAGTTCGAGCAACCGTCGAGTCATCGACGGGCAACTTCTTTCGATCGCCTCGGGATCGGCGAGAACGCCGTCGCGGCTTCCTTTCTTCCACCAACTCGTCGCTTGGTTCAAATCTATCAGTGTCATTGTCGATCGTCGGCTCTAGCATTTCATCAGAATCAATTGGATCGAAATCAATGTCCACAGCGGCAAGGTTGCGATCGCGCTGATTGGAACGTCGGCTATCGGGTGCTTGCTTCCTATCTCCTCTTGCTTCGTCATTTCTGAAACCATCTCGTCTTGGTGGATTGCTGGCTGACGAATCTCG
>JAHEAM010000389.1 GCA_024642765.1 Planctomycetaceae bacterium | reverse complement strand
CGGTTACGAATCGTTGAAACGCTTGAATATTGACGTAGCTCACGCTACCCATCGGAATGCGTCCACTGGAAGCAAACCGATGCACAAGGCCTTCAAATTCTTGTTGCTTGTCGAGTTGTTGTTGGATGGTTAAGAAAACTCTCGGATCGACAACTTCTATCTGAAACCTTGATTCCCAACGCATGCGATCAAGCCAGGTGTTTTGAGCAAAATGTTTGCTGTCGATAGGGCACGCTATCAAACGACCTGAATTTGGCAGCCATTGGTGAATTCCCGAACAAACCTCGCTCAAAATGAGTCGATCTTGACGAAAACTAATCAAATGCCCAGCAGTCGTGATTTGAACACGAATACGATAATCGTCGCGCACAAATTCGCGATCCGCACACAACTCGAACAGTTCGGGATGAATGGAACGAGAAAAAAGGTGCAAGCCCATTTCCGCAATTTTTGGACGAACGAATAACACAAAACTATTTCTTTATTTAATGGCGAATGGTAAAGACTAACAAAAGGCGAAACAATCCTAGCTCCAAATGAGCTGCCATGTCTTCGATTCCTTTGTTGTTCCTCCACATTATAAATCGTCTTGCTGCGGATCAAAATAGAAGTTTATTTTTAGCAAAATCGTTTCGGAATTAATTCGAAAACGCCTTGACAGTGAGGCGAGTCGTTGACTTCTTTTTGGAGCATCAAAGTACTTGTTATCTAATCTTTAGCTCGATTTTACGATGAATCTCAAACTGGTCGTGAGCAATCAATATTCTTTAATCGTCAACGGATAGTGTATGCATCGGAACATCACCGCCAGCAACTCAATCGTTTACCGATCGCGTAGCGCCACTACACGCGATACACCACCAAAAGAATGCGTGAATTCATTGCGGCTAAGGGTCGAGACGCCAATCAATCGGTTGTTGCCCCAGTTCACTCAGCAGTGAGTTCGCTTTTGAAAAAGGCTTACTGCCAAAGAAGCCACGATAGGCAGATAGCGGCGAGGGGTGAGCGCTTTTGATAACGGGATGATGTTTCACAGTAAGCCACTTTTCTTTTTGCTGAGCGTGTGCCCCCCAAAGAATGAAGACGATTGGGTTTGGTCGTAGATTCAGTATTTGCATGACACAATCGGTGAACCATTCCCAACCCAAGTTGCGGTGGGAGTTTGCCGAACCAGCCTCCACCGTGAGAACCGTATTCAGCAGCAGCACACCGCTTCGAGCCCATTGACTGAGGTTGCCATTGCTTGGGATTGCGAAATCCAAATCAGTAGACCACTCTCTGAAAATGTTCTTGAGCGATGGAGGTGGAGGGGTCGGTGGCTCGACGGAAAAGCTCAATCCGTGGGCTTGATTCGGTCCGTGGTAAGGGTCTTGGCCGAGAATCACGGCACGTACTGACTCGATTGGCGTCAGGGCAAAGGCACGAAAGGTTTTACCGTCCGGCGGAAAGACAGTCGTTTCCTTTCGCTTTCGAGCCAGCTCTTGAGCGATGCTGACTGATTTTGGGTCAGCAAGTAACGCTGTCAGGCTGGCGGTCCAACTGGATTCAATTGGCCAGTCAGAAAAAGGAACGCCTGTCATTGGGGCGAACGCGCGGTTAACTTGGCGGCTCGAAAATCAATCAATTGCAATTCGACACGGTTCATTCCGCGGAAGTCATTGATTACTGGTTTGAAGGCTAGGTCCACGCGTTGGTTGGGATTCAATTCGCCGATTCGCTCACCGGCACCAAACGCCACTGCCCGCAGTTGAATCGATTCTTGTTCGATCCGTAGTGCAAGATGCCGCCCTTCCGTTCCCATTTTTTGCGGCTCTCCGACAATCGCGACGTCACTCGCGCAGAGAACAGGCCGAGGATTTCCATTTCCAAAGGGAGCGAGCGACTCAAGCTGTCGCACGGCATCCGACGAAAGTTCACACAGGGCGACTTCCGCGTCGATCGCAAGTTCAGGAGTCTGTTGTTCTAACGTGATGTGTTCCCGAACGTAGTCACAAAAATCCTCCCGAAAGCGATCGATGTTTTCGTGTTTGATCCGCAGGCCAGCGGCTGCAGCGTGTCCGCCAAAGGTAACGAGGTGATCACGGCAAGCATGCAACGCATTGTAAAGATTCAAGCCACTGGCCGAACGCGCCGAGCCCAGAGCGGGCTCGCCGGAAATAGGATCGGTTCGCAAGATCACTGTGGGGCGATTGTGTTTCTCTGCAAGTCGACCGGCAACGATACCAATGACGCCTTGATGCCATTGAGGGTTACCAAGAACCAATGCCGGTTCTACCTGCGGATCAAAATCGGTTTGCAACATCTTGTTGGCATCGCGAATGATCGTGCGCTCCAGGCTGTCGCGACTTTTATTGAGATTGTCGATGTAGGCGGCGAGTTGTTCGGCGCGTTCCGGTTGCTCGCAGATCAAAAGTTCCACACCAAGTTGGGCCTGGCCCAAACGCCCCGAAGCATTGAGCCGCGGTCCAAGTCCGAAACCAATATCTTCTGCCGATAACTCGGCCTTGCCATTGAGTTTGCAGTGTTGCATCAAGCAATTGAGTCCCATGCCTCCATGCTCGACCAAACGCTTGAGGCCGTGGTGGACTAAAACACGGTTTTCATCAACAAGCGGAACGACATCGGCAACCGTACCGATAGCCGCGAGTGCAAGTGCGCTGAACAACATATCTCGCAAATGCTCTGGTAGTTTTTCGCTTTGGGTTTGGTGCTTGCAAAGAGCCCAAGCCAATTTGAAAGCAACACCCGCACCACATAAACCCGTAAACGGATAGTCATGGCCGGGCAGGGCAGGGTGAACAATAGCCGTAGCGTTTGGTAGCACCTCACCCGGTAAATGATGGTCCGTAATCACTAGATCAATTCCGAGTCGTCGTGCCGTCTCAGCTTCATCGACACTTGCAATACCGCAGTCGACGGTAATGATCAATTCAACCTTCTTCGCCTTGAGCTCTGTGATCCTTTGCGAGTTCAATCCATAGCCGTCATCCAGTCGGTTTGGCACGAAATAGGTTGCGTCGCAACCGAGGCGTTTCAAACACTTGAGCAGAATCGCTGTGGAGGTCATGCCATCGCAATCGTAGTCGCCGTAGATTGCGATCCGTTTGCGATCACAGATAGCGTTTCCGATGACTTCGACTGCCTGAGTCACACCAGGAAGCTGCTCCGGTGGTCGAAGCGTGTTCATACGTGTGTCGAAAAACGATTCGAGTTGATGGGAATGAGTGACCTCGCGATTGGCCAAGACTTTGGCGACCAGAGGAGACACGCGGAAGGTTTCAGAAATCTCGCGTACAAAGAAACGATCGTGGGGGCGAACCATCCAACGCTTGGTCATTTTGGCAATCCATCAAATAGAAAACGCGACGAGCAACTGTTTTAACATGCTCGACGCGTTATGCAATCTGTTTGCTTTTGCAGAGGCTTGCAGCCTGTGGGAATCATGACTGAAAAAACTGCTTTTCGGCTTACCTAAATTCTACTTTTGTTATTTTTTCTTTTCGTTGTGAATCGTATGCTTGCGAAGGCGGGGGCAATATTTTTTAAGTTTGAGTTTTTCTCCGCCTGTTTTTCGGCGCAAGGTGTAGTTGTAATCGCCGGTCTCTTCGCAGACGAGATGAACGACTTCTAGTTTTTTCTTTGATTTGGCCATTTGGAGATACCCTTAAGACGCCGACATTAAACGGGGGCAATATTTCGGAAAACCTGAGCGGCACAATCTACCAAAAAAATGAAAATTGCGTAAGGCGAGCGAGCGTTTTTTAGTCGGATTGAAAATTACATCGGCGAATAGGTTCCGATTTGCTGTGGCAGTGCGGGGCGATTTCCATCCGCTAAATCGGAAAAAGCTGCAAAAAAAAGCACCAAAACGGGTGCAAAACCAGTTTTGGTGCTCGGTCCGCTCGTGGCTGTGGGGCAATTTCGAGCAGGGGTGTTTTGAAAATACACCAGTTCAAATGGAGGTGATTATTATTCCTTGGAAGGCTTTTCGACGGTGCTATCGCTGCCGTTCCCGAGGATTTTTGTAATCGAACTAGGGCGGCCGTAAAAGTAGCCTTGGCCAGCCACGAATCCCATTTCGAGCAAGAGGTCGTGGCATTCCTTTGTTTCGATGCCTTCTGCCAAACTGATGATGCCCAAATCGTTTACCATTTTTGCGAATAGGCTTACGACCTTTTGGTGGCGTTCACTGGACGTGTTGATATTTTGTGTAAGCTGCATGTCGAACTTCAAGTAA
>JAHEAM010000388.1 GCA_024642765.1 Planctomycetaceae bacterium | reverse complement strand
TTCGCCAGTTGCTACATCATCGACAAATAGTTCTTGGCGATGTCGGCCGCAAGATACGCCAAAGAGACGTCGTTGCTGGGCAGCAAACCTTTGGACGCCATCTACTTGTCGACGCCCTTACCTCGATACTTCATCTTGTGAAGACATAGGCCTCGGAAGTTATAAATCTCGTTGCCATACTTCCAGTTCACACCGTAGAAGAATTTGGTCATCCGATCGTCGTTGTATTTCGCTTCCTCAAGTCGGTAGAAAGGAGCGAGGCGATATTGAGTATTTCCTTGGCTTCGCTTTTGAACTGCTCCATCGCAATCATATTGATCGCCGTATGCAACTTACCGTAACGCTTTTCATCACAGCGTGGCGTGTTGTTGCAATAGCCGATTACTTTGCCGGCGCGATAAATCGGATCGTAGAAAACAAACCCGACGATTTCGTTGTCGCGATTGTAACCCAAGAATCTTCACACATCAGTTTCGGTTCCGTAAATGGGCTTGCGAGCATACACCCAAATCTCTCGTTCGTTGAGAATTTTGGAACTCAGCCACGATTTCGAAACAATTCCCAAGACAAATTGTGGTTCTTTCACCATTCCCAAATTTTTGCAAAAGATAGAAGCACCACAAAAGGGCAATTGCCGAAACGGCAGTGGGGTGGATACCCGTCAAACTAATGACATGCAGTATTACCATTTACATTACGACTCATTCCATCTTCACACACTTACTGCCTAACGCTTCCTGCCAACTTTTTCTCAAAAAAACCCGTTAGCGATAGCGTGCTACGGCACCACGGCATTGTAGAAGCCAAATGTTGTCTGCTTCTCGGGGGTCAGGCTGACCATCAGAACTGGTGACGCCGCTTCACTCCCTAGGGGCACGACCTGAACAGGCGCTGGCTTTGACCGGTGTTTGCGGGTCTCGTTGGGTTTTGTTTTCGTATTCACCGAGTGAATGTGTAATCGTTGTTCCACATCGTTTTGTTTTTCGTAGACGCGGACCAAACACTCAACAAGTTCCGCGAATGAACGCAATCCACTTCGAGGCTTGGCTGCTGAAAGTTGTGGAAGTCGTGAAATGTGATTCATGATTATGCTCCTTGAATTTCGAACGATAGATTCAACGAAAACAATCATCTGCAACTCCCTGGACACGTTTGGTCACATGTTTTCTGAACTTAGAAAAATGTTTTTCTGACACCCAAGTGTCGGACGCCACATCCGGCACGAAGGCTGAACTCAAATACTTAAACCCTGCCGATTTCAACGAAAAAACACGCTCGAATTTTGCTGCTGTGCCTTCCGGCCGATCAGCCTATGATGAATGCAAGCACTAATAAAAAACTTTGCGCCGTTATTCGTATGGACCAAAGGTGTCCGCAATCGGCAGTTTCAACTGACTACCAGCGTCCAATAGAAATGAAGTCAACTAACGAAAGACTGCCTGCTGAACCTTCGGGAATTGCCGCGGAAAGCCGCTGGCGGCACGCTTGGATATTATCCCTGATGTTGCACGCGATGCTGTTGGCGACTTTATTGGCTTTTTTGACTGAAGCCGCGCAACATGGCACCGAAGAGACCGGACGGACGGGTGGCATTGTGCTTGTTGACATTGAATCCAAGGCCACGACGTACATTAATGAGGGTGACCTCGCGAGCGCATCAACAGCAATGCAGTTACTGTCCGAACCACCTGCGTTACCATCTTTCGACCATGGTCGCCTGTTGGATGACGATGGACATTCGCTCCCCGTTGCTGACTTGGCATCGATTTCGCAGAAAATTGTGGAGGGTCAACTTACCTCCGACAAACTAACACAGTCGACAACGAACGCAGATGGGCGAGTCGGCGGTCAAGTCACAACGGAGGTTTTCGGCGTCAAGGGAACCGGTTCGCTATTTCTTTACCTATTAGATCGATCGGCCAGTATGGAGGGCTATGAGGCCCGACCGTTGCGAGCGGCAAAACGTCAAGTGATTTCAAGTTTGAATTCGCTAACCGAGGCTCAACAATTTCAGTTGGTGTTCTACAATGAAACGACTAAGCTATTTGCACCAAACATTGGTTCGGCATCCCTGTTGTTTGCAACTGATGCCAACAAATCCCGTGCAGAGCGCTACCTCGAATCGATTCGCGCTGACGGCGGTACGGATCATTTGTTGGCGCTGAAGGCTGCGTTGGCTCTCGGGCCCGATGTGATTTTCATGTTGACTGACGCCGAAGGCGGTTTCACAGCCAACGAACTCAATCAAATTGCAAATTGGAATCGTAGCGGTGCGGTCATCAACGCCATCCAATTTGGCGTCGGTGGAGAATCAATCTCAAGCGACAGGTCATTGGAAACGCTCGCGCGTCAAAATCGTGGTCAATACTTGTACATAGACATTATGACCTTGTCCGATTTTCCCTAATCACCACAAAACTTTTTCCTATGAAAATCCGCGAAACCAAATCAATATCAATTACAAATGGGACGGACCCCATTGCGAGAGTGAACCAATGGGTTCGATGCTTGGTGTTCTTCGGTTGGTTCCTGTTGAGTGTGCATGTCGCGTACGGCCAAGACACTGTTTGGGTTCGCTCCCCTGACGGCTCGAAGGAAATAAAACGCGAAGGCCTAATCGTCGATTGGACTGATGACACACTTCGAATGGAAGTCAATGGTAGGATCAATGAGGTTAGCAGTGACCGGATTGTTTCCTATCAAACCAAGTGGCCTTCGGAATACGACTTAGCGAAAACCGAAATTGAAAAACACAATTTTTCTGCGGCGATCAATCCTCTGCAATTGGCGGTGCAAGCCGAAACCAGGTCGTGGGCGCGGCACATCATGGTCATCGACTTGATCCGCAGTTTATATTTGGCAGAACGCTACCAAGAAGCCGTTGAGGCGTTTCTCGTTTTGGTCGTCGAGGATCCGCAGACCAGATTTTTCGCTGCCATTCCGCTTGCTTGGGAATTGCGCCCCGCCCAACTACCATCTAGTACATCGGCGACCAAATGGCTTGATTCTGGAAATCCAACCGCTCAACTTTTGGGGGCAAGCTGGTTACTATCAACCAACGATCGAGCAAAAGCAATTCAAAAACTGGAATCGCTGAGCGGCGACATCGATGCTCGCATTGCACACTTGGCCTCCGCACAACTTTGGCGAGATCAAGTACTTGCACCTAAAAAAGACCAACTCGACCGTTGGCTACGTCATGTTGAACGCATGCCTAGCGAATTGCGAGCCGGGCCGCTTGTCGTTCTGGGTTTAGCGCAGCAACGTGCTCAACAACCCGACGAAGCTATCCTCAGCTGGATGAAGGTTCTAATCCTGTCTCCAAACGAGTATCGACTTGCAGGTTTCGCCTTGCAACAAAGTGCTCTACTTCTGCAAAATGAAGGCCGCAGGGTTGAAGCACAACGCTTGTGGGCTGAACTAAACGTGAATTACCCACAAACTCCTTGGGCCAATGAAGCCCAGCAGGCAATTCATTCAGCGAATCAGCCATGAATTCTCTGCCTTGCTAGATCAAAAAACTATTGTAATTTAAGGAATCGAAACTTGATTCGAATTGAAACCAAAAAGCGTTCGCCAATTCCATTGCGATGGTCTCAATTGTGCTTCTCTCGGTTGTTCGGGTTAATCACGATTACGAGTTGCTTCCTTCCGGCGATAGCGTTTGCCTCGCAAGAGCCGACCACCAAACAACCTGGCAGCAGCGGATTCTTGTCAATTCTATTCTCGGGCGGAGCAATCGGTATCGTAATTGTCGCTGTTTTGTTTGCTCTTTCATTGACGTCCGCCTATTTGATTTTCGATCATTTAATTTCGATCCGCCGACGCGATCTGATTCCCGATGGACTGGCCGAAGTCGTAAGACAATCCTTAGCCAGTGGTGATCTGAAAGTCGCTCAACAGGCTTGCACTGAGAGGCCGAGTCTACTGTCCTTTGTCTTGCTGCAAGGCATCACTGATATCGAATTCGGTTGGAGTGCCGTCGAGAAATCTTTGGAAGAATCGCTTGCGGAACAGTCTGCCCGACTGTTCCGAAAACTTGAATACCTTTCCGTGATCGCCAATATTGCACCGATGGTTGGACTGCTAGGAACTGTAACGGGAATGATCATGGC
Source organism: Planctomycetaceae bacterium (assembly GCA_024642765.1). Taxonomy (GTDB): domain Bacteria; phylum Planctomycetota; class Planctomycetia; order Pirellulales; family Pirellulaceae; genus BJ22. The sequence continues at coordinate 124 of JAHEAM010000388.1, read as the reverse complement.
GTTTCGCGAAGTCGCCGCGACTCAAGGTACAGCCAGTGCTCCACAATTGGCTGAAGGGATTTATTCGGCGCTAGTTACCACCGTTTTAGGTCTGATCATTGCGATTCCTTCGATCGGTGCGTTC
>JAHEAM010000387.1 GCA_024642765.1 Planctomycetaceae bacterium | reverse complement strand
ATGATGCCCCTGGCGACCACCGAACTTGGAACCGACGGAGCTATTACTGGTATCATGGAAGAACCCATGAAAGTTATGAACTATAGCCCGCTCTGGGTTCTGATTTACACATCAGCCATCATGATGGTTTTGCGGTTTTTTGTAGGTCCAGTCGTAAAAGCATTGACGCCATTGGGATTACTAGCGAGTTGCGCCGTGTTGGCGATTGCGGGTTTATATTGCTTGTCAGTATCAACCACATTCACCGCGATCTTTGCAGCCGCAACGTTATATGGAATCGGCAAAACCTATTTTTGGCCGACCATGTTGGGAGTGGTGTCTGAGCAATTCCCAAAAGGCGGTGCCTTGACGCTTAATGCCATCGCCGGCATTGGCATGCTAACAGTCGGTATCGTCGGTGGACCGTTGATTGGCAAGATGCAAGAAGACTCTGCGAAACTGGCTGTCGAATCCGCTGCCGATTTGGGTACCACTTACGCATCGATTTCCAAGAAGGACTCTTATTTCCTTGGCGAATACGAAGCAATCGATGATGGCAAACTAGAAATGCTAGACCCTGCTACCAAAGAAAAGGTTAGCCCAGTAATCAAAAACGCCAAGCAGGGTGCTTTGGCAAAGGTTACTATTTTCCCAGCAATAATGTTGGCATGCTACTTGATTTTGATCTTTTACTTCCAAACTCAAGGTGGCTACAAACCGAAACACATCGGTTCCGGGCATTAAAGCTGGGAGCTGTACATCATTCTAGAGTTTGCAATTACGCGAAGCCATGGATAGAAGCGCTCAGTGCTTGCTCCAGTTTAAAACCTCGCTTTGAGGCCAATGTATGATGGACTGGGAAAGCCATCGTACATTGATTTCGTAGATTGTTTCAGCCCATGAAATCAACCTCAACCTACATCATCGAGAAGTAATTCTCCACTGCGAAGTCCAGCGTCTCTTTAGTCATATCCGCTGGTGCGCTGTAGTATTTGCAAAAATTTTTGACTTGTAGCAACAGGTCGCGTGGATGGCAGTTGCGGAAGGGGCGATTATTTGGCAAGTAGTGGACTTCGATTAAGTACTGAATCAACTCGGGCTTGTGTTCGATACCAACAACCTTGCACATAATCTGGAACAGTTTCTCGAACTCAGCACGTGTCGGATTTGGCACTTCGATTTTGTACGGTATACGCCGCAAGAACGCATCATCAACAAGGTCTTTCGGTTCTAAGTTCGTAGAGAAGATCACGAGTTGATCAAACGGTACTTGGACCTTTTTGCCGCTCGAAGTGTTCAAATAGTCGTAGCGTTTTTCGAGTGGTACGATCCAACGGTTCAGCAATTCGTCGACGGTGCATTGTTGGCGTCCAAAGTCATCGATGACAAGTGTTCCGCAATTGCTCTTCATTTGAATCGGCGATTCTGAAATGCCTGATTGTGCGTTGTACTGTATTTCCAAGTGCTCGAGCCTCAATTCGCCACCGACGACAATAGTCGGACGTTTGATCCGTACCCAGCGTTGGTCGATTGTATCGTCCGACAAGTAGCCCGTGGTTGCATCCAAAGGTGCCTCTTCGTGATTCATCGGATCGAAAAGCCTAACGATATCACGATCGATTTGCACAGCGCGAGGAATCCAAATGTATTTCCCAAACGTACTGGTAACCCTTTCCGCGATACTTGTTTTGCCATTTCCTGGATAACCAAACAAAAACATACCGCGACCACTGTTGACCGCTGGCCCAAGTTTCTTGAACATGTTTGGGCTGATCAACAAATCACTGAAGGCACGTTTCAGGTCCGCTTCGCTTGGGTTTTGAAAGTTAATCGATTGTTGTTTTACGCTTTCGACATAGTCTCGAAACGGAACAGGAGTCGCACCGTAATAGGAGCAAACGTCTGCATAACGCTTCGCACGATCGCGGCCGACATCGGTCAATCGACAGACATAGTCATTTGCATGAGCTTGCCCCGTGTAGGTGATGCTTTGCTCTTGCTTCATACGCGAGACGACGTTTTCAACCATATGAAATGGCAATTTGATTTGCAAACTAATCGTGCGCACCGTGCATTCGCCGCGGCTCAAAAGAAATTTCGAAATCATTTCTTCTAACAACGTTTCATTGATCCCCGCTTCCTTCAACGTTTTAGGTGTACGCGGTACAAAAGATGTTTCCGTGTCGGGAATCGCATCACTTACAACTTCAGCCACGACTGCCTGCGGCGCGGCGTTGCCGGTCAACGACTGAAGTCGCGACAATAGTTCGTTGAGTTTTGCGTCTTCGGCGGGATCCGATGAAGATGGATTGGTGTTTAACTGCGAGGCTGACATCGTTTTCTTTTGTGTTGCTTACGTGAAATAGTTTTCTTTGCAAATGGCGGTTTGCGGGGAGCAAGACTACCGAAAATGCTGAGAATTCGAACCGTTATTGTCCGCCGAGAAACCATAGGTCTGATTTGAATGTCAAAAGGGAAAATACGACTGCTGCAAAAACTAGCAACGAACTGCGGGCCACGTATATCGATTAGTTCAGTCGTAGGGCAAGTTACAAGTTTAAATCCAACCAAATAGAGCACCAGAAAACCCAAGCCTCGCGAGCTAGCATTCAACCGAACGCTATAGGGCAACAACCCGTTTTTTCCTAACATCCAAAGCAACCATTTCGAAGGAAAAATCATGTTGAATCTACAAGCGGTAACCCAAAGCACCTTTGGTTGCCCATACTCGATAGTGACATTGGTTGTCGTTATTGCGTCGGCAACGATCGGTTGCAATAAATCACTCTTGCGAAATTCTGCACTAGCGCAAGCCAAAACAAACGAAATCAAGGCAGTTGGTAAGACCAATGAAACTCCGGAATCAACGTCCAAAGACCAGTCGCCTGATTGGACTGAAGACTACGCAACGGCGTTACAACTCGCTTCGGCAACCAATCGTCCCATCATGGCATTATTTACCGGTAGCGATTGGTGCATGTATTGCAAGAGTCTGGAGAGCGAAGTTTTCTCGAAACCAGAATTCCAAGAATGGGCTCGTGAACGAGTGATTCTTCTCGAAGTTGACTTTCCAAGAGTCACTACTCAGTCCAGCGGCATTGCAGCTCAAAACCGGGAACTTTCGAATCGATATGCAAAATATATCAACGGATATCCTACGGTTCTCTTTCTAGATCCAAATGGCTCAGTAATTGGTCAGTTGGGCTATGCAGCCGGCGGCCCCAAATCGTGGATCTCCAAGGCCGAAACAAAGTTGCGCTAACGGCCTTGTATCGAAACGAAATCGGCCCTGTAATTTATAGAGGACTGAATTTGCAGTTATCTAACGATCAACGAGCTTTTGCCGCTAGTCTATTTCGAGCGGCCTGCTTTTGAGAGCCTGATCGTCGTTTCCTGAACCGATTGGCTAATACGCAAACGGCTCCATTTGGTTCTGGCAATTAAAGAAATAAATAGTTTGCTTGAGCTGTTTTGCGATTTTCCCCACGTTCTGCGAACTCTTATCAATTACCTAATTGAGATTCGTTGCCATTGTGATTCAAATGGTGTGTAGAGGAATGTCACGCTACGAAAGTTTCGAACCGCGTTGACGATTGTTGTTCAGGAACGCAACAGGTTCCAGATTCGACGGATTAGATTTTGCGACACTTATTGAGAGAGGATTCTAGATTCAATGACCCAATGGACCCGAAAGTATTTTGTAGCCCTATTTGCATTGGCGCTCATCGCTCCAAACGCTAGGGCACAACAACCGGTACCCGATCCGGGAATCACCCCGCCGGCAGAAAAATTTCACCAGGTTGACAAGTTTCGCCAACTCGAAGAAATCTTGCCAACACCCAACGATTATCGAACGGCTTCGGGAGCGCCCGGCCGCGATTATTGGCAACAAACGGTTGACTACGTGATCGAGGTCGAACTCAACGATGAAGACCAATCGATCACGGGTCGCGAACAAATCACGTACCGCAATAACTCGCCAGATCCATTACGATATATTTGGTTGCAACTGGATGCAAACATCCATGCGCCCAATTCGGACTCCAAAACAACTTCAAGTGGTGAATCTCGTTTCGGAATGTCGATTGGAGCGATCAAAAATTTGCGCAAGGCCCAAGCATTTGATGGTTCGTTAAAAATCAAAAGTGTCAAAGACGGCCAGTCCGGCGATGCACTCAAATTCTCAATTGTCAAAACGATGATGCGCATTGACTTGCCGCGGGAACTTCCACCCAACGAAGTTTATTCGTTTAAAGTCGAATGGGGCTA
>JAHEAM010000024.1 GCA_024642765.1 Planctomycetaceae bacterium | reverse complement strand
GAGTCGATTGCGCAACGATTTCGATTTGCCGACATAGATCAGTTGGCGATCAGCGTTGAGCCAGCCATAGATTCCAGGAGCGGTGGGGCAATCGGCACGCAAGAGTTTGCGGCATTCAATCGAGTTATCAGATAAATTGATTTCGACGGGTTCGCCGAGCGCTCGGTCGGAAATGAATGAAGTCCCAAAGGAATCAAACTCAACGGGTTGGTTTTGAATTATCGAACTCACCGGATTGGCCTCCCTGTTGCCGATCGTCGCCTCTGACACGCTTGGGAAATCTTAACCGAGTTTAATCATCAGTCGAAGGCGTACTCGCGATGTTTTGGCATTCGATTCGTGCTGTCGAATCTTCCAATGGGCAACAACTTAATGGTTCGATTCGATAGGTAGGCCATTCAAGATAGCCTCGCGTGCAATCAATAGCGATGCAATACAGCCAGCTGACACGCTGGAACCTTGCGATCGAAAACCAAGTGGTTTGATAGCACTATTGACATTTCGTGAGTAATAATCGGTATAGTTTGACAGGAAGGTTGAGCGTAAGGGGTACCCATTTCAGCCTCTGATTGGTTAGTTTGTGGGGATTGGGTGACGTTGTGCCTCGCGATTTACAAGGCACATGTACGGACTTCGTGAACTTGAGGCCAATCGAACAAAAAGTCGTGAAGGTGAAAGTTTTTTTGGTCGCGCGTATTATATTTTGCCGATAAATATGTTGACTGCCCTTAACCGGGAGGACGGGACACGGATTGTCTCGTTTCAGGATAGAAGTCACGTCATGGCGATGGAGCGGCATGACGTGACTTTTTTGTAGACTTGGGGAGAATGTGAAATGCAATTGAGTTGTTGAGGTATAAGCCGCTTGCCAGACTAACAAATAATTCACAGCAAAATTATTCTGCAAACTCAACGCACTAACCAACTCACGAAGAAGCGGGCAGCCGTTGCCAGTAATTTCTTGGTTGTGAATTTTGACCGCAACTCGGTGGATGGCGTGCCCCGTCTGGGATGGCAAGTTGCAATCGAATACACTATCTTGCGCAATAACGCTTAGACAGGAATCACAAGTCAAGTAGCGACTCGTGAAATATTGCTCGGCTCGTTTTTCGAGTTCAGGAGTTGTCATGATTGCCAACAGTCATCATGGTTTCCGAAAAACAGACTTTAAATTTCCAGCCTTCTTGAAACTCCATCTTTACCCAGGTATGGAGCGATCTGCAATAGAGCACTTTCTTGCAGACATCGCTGTCTTGAGCGAACCACAAACGAGCGAGGCGATTTTCGTCGGGCTCGAGTCCATCGTCGACAAAAAAGTTGCAGGCTGGCCTGTCCGAATCATTAGCCCCATTGTTCCCGCCTCTCGCCGTTTCCCTTTTGAAGGTATATGAGAGCGATTCTCCATAGGGAACTCGCATGACAAGTGTTGTGTCTGATCGAAAAAGGCCATTTGCGAATCCACTAGTTTGGGTGTTGCTTTTTTTTTCAAGCGGGATTTTTGTCGATCGCGTTTTTGATTCGCTTGCAGTTCCCTGGCTTGTGGGAGTTTGGACTGCTGCAGTGGTATGGAGTGTTGCCTATCGTTGGCAACGATTCGCTGTTTCAGGTGTTTGCCTAGCAGTACTTTTTGTTTCATTGGGAGGCGCATGGCACCATACGTATTGGAACGAATTTCCGACAAATGAAATCAGTAATTGGGCGACGACGACAAGTAGCCCAGTGGCGATCGAAGGTGTGATCTTGTCGGAGCCCAGTCAAGTGGCTGCTCCGCCAGCCATACCATTGAGCGTTGCCAGTCAAACACCTCGGTTTCTGACGGAACTGCGCGCAAGTCGCATTCGCATCGGCGAGGAATGGCAATCATGTTCAGGGCGGGTTCGCGTTTCGATCGATGGCGATCTGGACGTCGTTGCAGGCGATTCCGTGCGTGTGATGGGTGACCTGAAGGCGATCGAAGGCACACGCAACCCAGGCGAGTTTGATTTTTTGAACTATTATCGCAGTCGACGAGTCTTAGCTTGGGTCTATATCAACAACCCAGACGGACTAACAAAGATTTCGACAAATCAAAGTCAATTTACGCACTGGCGGAGCCATCTGCGCTCTCGTTTGAAACAAGAGATATCTAGCCGCGTGAGTCCTGAGCAATCAGCTTTGGCAACAGCAATTTTGCTCGGAAGTCGTGAACAATTGAGCCAAGATGATCGGCGTGATTTTGTGATGACCGGCACAGTACATGTGCTTGCGATTTCTGGATTGCATGTTGGAATTCTGTCGAGTGTACTGTTCGGATTAATGCGATTGCTGCGCGTTTCACGGAAATGGAATCTGTTGTTCGCCGTTTTATTTGTTGTTTTTTATGCTTGGCTCGTCGAATTTCGGGCCCCAGTGACTCGTGCGATGATTTTGATTATTTGCGTTTGTGTCAGTAGGTTTTTTGGGCGCGCTGGATTCTCGTTAAATGTACTTGCACTGGCAGGATTGATTGTGTTGGCTGTGAACCCTGCGGACTTGTTTGTTCTCGGGCCGCAGCTTTCGTTCTTGGCGGTTTTTGCGATATCGATGTTTGCAGAACGGACGACTACGGAACTTGATCCCGTTATCAAGCTTGTTATCACAACACGCGATTGGCCCTTGCAATGGTTGCGGTATTTTCGAAACCAATTGTGGAAAGGAGTACTTGTAAGTGCCATGATTTGGCTCGTGACCGTTCCCTTAGTGGCGCGATACTTTCACTTGTTTGCGCCGAGTGCACTGTGGGTCAACCCGTTGGTATTGGTCCCTATGTTTTTGGCTTTAGTGGGTGGATTGATGATTATGTTGGGTGGAGGCTGGCTAGGACCAATGGCGATTCTGGGCGGTTGGCTTTGCGGAAAAAGCTTGGCACTTATCCAAATGTTGGTCGGATGGGGCAGTGTTTCTCGTTGGGGACATTTTTGGACCTCTGGCCCAAGTGATTTGGCAGTCGTAAGCTACTATTTGTTGCTAGGCGCGATTTGTTTTTTCAGGCCGTTTGCAAATCCTCGCCGGGCACTGATTGCATTTTCGGTAGCTTGGATCGGATTGGCCTGGTTGGGGCCGGCGGCGTGGATGGCGTCGGAGCGACGATCCCCAAAAGAATACTGGACGGCTACAATAGTCGACGTTGGGCATGGATCGAGTGCTCTCGTTGAATTGCCAGGCGGCGAACGGATTTTGTATGACGCGGGTAGTTTCGGTTCGGTCGAAGCCGGCGCACGAAACGTCTCCTCGGTATTGTGGTCTGAGGGCATTGAACGAATCGACGCTTTGATTATCAGTCACGCCGACGTCGATCACTTCAACGCAGTTCCGCAACTGTGCGAACGGTTTTCGATTGGCGTCGTCTACATCCCACAACATCTTCTCGATTCCAAAGACGATTCGGTCGGTTATTTGTTGGAGCGGCTCGAGGCCGCGGACGCAACGATCAAAACGTTGTTGAAGGGTAACGAGATGCACGTTACGGAAAATACGATCGTGCGAGTTCTTGGGCCGGGAGTCAACTCAGGGCGCGGCAGCGACAACTCACAGAGTATTGTCGTTGAGATTCGAGCGTGTGGCCGAACATTGATTTTGCCTGGAGATATTGAACCCCCTGGCCTAGAGCCGATACTTCAAATGCAAGGTATCGATGCCGACGTCATTATGGCTCCACATCATGGTAGCGGCGGCAGTCATCCGAAGGAATTTTCTGCTTGGTGCCAGCCGGAACTGGTGGTCATTAGCGGAATGCAATCGCGGATCAATGAACGAAGTGTTCAGGAATTTGAGTCTAACCATTGTGTTGTGGCCTCGACGGGAGACTTGGGAGCGATTCGAATACGATTGAGTGAAAAACGTGTGTTATGGCAGTCCTGGATTCTAGACAATCGACCATTTGGTCGAAGTAGGTTTGGAACGAAGTGGCATTCCCTTTCTCAGAAAGACGATAATGTTAGGCAAATGGGACGCCTCGGTTCAACAAATAATTCGCAAGACGAGTGAGTACCTTGCCGTGCCCTCCGTTGTCGGGTTTGAGGCATCCTTCCTGCACTACTTGGCAGGTGATCTTCGAAACCTTGGGCTTGAGTGTGAATTGACTGCGCGCTATTTGCTAGTTGCAGCGCGAGAGATTACCAATGACGTGTTGCTCAGTATTCATGTCGATCGCCACGGTTTGATTACGACCGCACATGGTGACCTGGAGTATGCAGCGTTCGTGATGCGAGCTGAAAAATATCAAGAGGAGCCGTCGGCCTCATTACAGATGCTAAATCGAATTCGCAGTCGTTTTCTCGGCGAACAAGTTTTTGCCTACGATGCGAATACGGGAACCATTCTCTGTGAAGGAATTATTGAAGACGCATTTGTATCTTCGGCTCGAGAAAATATGGTTTTTGTTGCGCCCCAATTGAAGAACCTACCGGTCGGAACACCCATTAGTTACGGAGCCAAATGCGACTCACGGGAGACGAGCCTCCGCGGACAATTGGACAACGCGATTTCCGTGGCCATTGCATTTAATGTTTTTTCGACCGGTTTTGGAGGGCGCGTTCTATTTACGTGCGAAGAAGAAATCGGCCATAGTTGGCAATCGATTCAAACGGTTTTAGAACGCGGGACATTTGAGAATGCCAAGTTGATTGTAATGGACACGAGTCCTTTTGCAACCGAAGAGAATCACGACTTGGATTTCGTCGTGTTGCGGAATCGTGATGCTCATAGTTTGTTTGATCCTGCGTTGACCGAAGAATTGAAAGATTGCGCAGAGCGATCGGGAATTCCGGTAGTATTTAAGGACAGTTGGATTGAACAACAACCGCAAAAAAAACTTTTGGTTTCCTACGGAAGCACGGAGCTCGGGCGTTTGATCAAAGCGACAGAGGGGCGTTGGAATGGCACGACATTACAGATTCCAACGCTTGACTACCACACCAACCGCGAGTCCGCGAGCTTCGCAGCAATCAAGAACATTCATGGATTCCTCGCGGCCTACCTGCGTCTGAACGCAAATGAGTTTGGCAAGAACCGCTAAGTAGATTTGGATGTGCAATCCGTCCAGTGCTGCAAAACCGGAGGGCTGGCTCGCGACCGTTGCTTTTGATGTCGATAGGCCGACATCAGCAAATGCTATGCTTCATCGCCGATAAGGTATTCGCGACGCTGGATGATATATGCGGCGGCAGATAGCGAAAAAATAGTGATGGCCGCCAGACACAAAAGATTGAGCCAATCGGCGTAATCGCCAAATGTGTTGTAGTAAATCGTTGGTTTCAAGGGTAACTCTTTTGACAGCCAATTTAGCCCAAGGTCTTGGAGGTGTTGCCGAACCGTGAACTTGCCAACGATTGCGGGAATCGTCGCAACTACCAATTCGATACCCACCAAATAGGCAGCCGCTGTCACCATTGCACGGCGATAAAACTGAACGCCAATTAGAGACATGACCGCACCGATACAAATGCAAGCCAGCAAGGCTAAAACAGATAAGACTAAATAGGCGACAATTGGATCACGAATGGCGTTCCCGAAAACAGCGATCGAGAACGAGCCCACCAATGCGAACTGGCAGATTGCATAGGACTGGATGACAGCAGCCAGATACTTTCCAAACAGAATCGAAATCCTTCCGCCGGGCCGACTCGCAATGAAGCCCCAGGATTTGCCCTCAAGTTCGGAGTAAATGTTAGTCGGGGCCCACAGCAATAGTGACAACATGCCAACAATGGCGACCAAAAAAATAATAACGAGTAGAAGAAAATTTAGAGTTTGAGTTTCGCCCAAAAACAACGAACCCCAAAGTAAAAAGAGGACGATCAGCGGTGGAAACGAACTGAGGACCACAAAAATTCCCAGACGCTGAAACGTCCACATGCGTTTGAGTTCAAAGAAACATGTCGCCAAGATACCATTGAGTTGATTCATAATAATAATTTCTTATTTCATTGCCGCAACAGAACCGGCGTGTTTCCCAAGCGGTTGGTTTTCGCCGCGGTGGAATCGCATCAGCGCACTGAATAGTTCTTTGAGCGGTTCCTCCAAAGAGTGCATTTCATAAATGACACATCCCGTTTCGTTGCAAATCGTTGGTAACCCAGCCAGCAAGTGAGCAGGGCTTACGCATGTGATTTCAAGTGAACGATTGACTTCATCAACTTTGACAACCGATACCGAAGCAAACTCAATCAAACGCGCTGCTAGGTCACGCGGCGTATCGCAACGAATGACAAATTGGTTGGGCGAGTCAGCCAAAAGCCCGCGAACTTCGTCAGGCGTTCCGGAAGCCAACAGTCTTCCTCCGCTGATTAGCATGAATGATGGCTGAATGGCTTCGACCTCATGCAAAATATGGCTTGCCAGAATCAGACTCTTTCCTTGTTTTCCCCAATCGCGCAGAAACTGAATCATCTCGAACCGGGCAACCGGGTCGAGACCATTGAAAGGCTCATCGAGGATCAAAAGATGTGGTTCGTGCCCGATCGCTTGGGCCAGTTTGGTTCGTTGCCGCATGCCCAACGAGTAATCTCGCATGGGCCGGTTCATGGCGTGATCCATCTTAAGAAAAGTGAGCGACTGCACTGCCCGGCTTTTGGCTTCTTTCAATCCAAAACCGTGCAATTGCATCATATAGGATACCCACTCGAGTGCAGTGACATGGGGTAAGTTCACTTCCGTGGCGGGGCAAAGTCCTACGTCCCGGAGTAGATGATCACGTCGCCACGGGTTATTTCCAAAAAGTGTGACGAGGCCAAGGGTTGGTTGAATTTGGCCCATGATCAAATTAATCAACGTCGTTTTGCCCGAGCCGTTCGGCCCGAGCAAACCGTAGACTCCGGACGATAAAGACATCGTAATGTCGTTGACGCCGATCACATTCTTATAGAGCTTTGTTACGTTTTGTAGTTCAATCATGACGCGATCGTTTAGGCATGTGTCGCTTTGGAAATTCGACGATACAGGATCAACAATGAGAACACGGTCACACCCAATAAAATCAAGAAACTCGTAAGGGCGATCGAGTCCGATTCGAAACCAAAGATCCAAGATTGGACGTTACCCAAATTGTTGTAGAGGGAAACACCAGAAAACCGGCGAATCTCCGGGAGTTGGGCTGCGGCTGTTGGGCTTATTTCTTTTTGAATTGAAGTCGAAATCAATACGGCAAACCAAGCGCCTTGGCCTAACGCCCAAATGGCAAACCAAGCAAAGGCCGCAAAGCGACTTTCTTGCGTCAGCGACGACAACATGAGTGAAAGTGAAACCGCCGGAACCACCACCACAACTGTAGCCAACATAATTCGTAGCGGAATATCCCAAGTCGTCAAGACAATTGAGATCTCCGGCGACAGGACGACACCCAAACAATAAAGCGCGAGTGCCGGAAGCATCGTTACGAAGATCAAGAAAAAAGCTGGAATCATGAATTTGCCAACAAGATATTCAATTCGTCCGATTGGCCGCGAAAAATACAAAAGCATTGCACGCGAACGAATGTCGCGTGAAATAAGTGAAGGCGTGATAAATCCCAATAAAAAAATCAGAGCCACCGATTGCGGGTACCTGAAATAGGTCATTAATAGCCAAGTCCAAAAAGTATGCCGCAACGATTGGCTGTCTTCCGAAGCAAGTTTATCTGCCAGTTGTTCGATTGCAGGAAATCCTCGGAATTGATCTTTGAGTGTTGAAGCGAGAACCCTCTGTCGAGCCAAGCTTTTGGCGTCCTCCAGTTCACTCTCCCAACTCTTCTGGAATTCTTTGGACTCCGCAACGTCCTCGGCTAGTTGTTGTTGTTCGAAGTCGAGTACTTTATCGCGAGTGGATAGATTGATTTGTTCGAACGCAAATAGGCCGATTCCCCAATAAAAAATAGGCAGCCAGCAGAAGAAAATGATGCGTCGAACCCAAGCCGACTTGAGTGTGATCCGCACGCCTGTCTCGGTGATCATCCACCACCGCTTCCATGGTCCGACTCGTGGTCCGTCCCATTCGCGATAACCGACATCATGTAGCGGCATGAGTCGCCTCCTGTACGGCAGCTATGAAGATTTCTTCCAGTGAGTTTTTTGCAGGGCGGATCGATTGAATCACTGCTTGAGAGTCGCGTGCGAGATTCCAAATCAATTTGGGCAAGTCCTGGCGGTCGCTTTCGATTTTGATGTCGCCTGATTGCAAGACAACGGCATCCAATTGATTTGTCAACGCAGCGGAACAAAATGCTTCTTTGTCTCCCAGAATTGACAACGTCAGAGATGGCGCGGACGGCCGATTGATTTCTGCAAACGATGTATTGAGTTTAACAGTACCTTTTGACAGGATTACAACATGGTCGCAAACCTGTTGAACATCCGGTAAAATATGTGTTGAGAGTAAAACGGATTTTCCAAAATTCACTGCAAGTGATTTGACGCGATACAAAAGCTGCTCACGCTCCTCAGGATCCAGTCCGGAAGTTGGTTCATCCAAAATCAAAAATTGAGGGGCATGGACGATCGAGGCGGCGAATTTGATCTTTTGTCGCATGCCAGTCGAAAAGCTCTCGATATTGCGGTACCGCTCCTGTTTCATGCCGCAGAAATCGAGAATCTCGTGAGCGCGTCGCAATGCCTCGACGGTTGGGATGCCCGAAAGACTGGCTGCAAACTGGACGACCTCGACTCCGGTTAGTCCAGGTATATAGCAGTCGTCTTCAGGAACATAGCCAACGAGCGACCGAATTTGGCGCCCCTGTTGGCCAAGCGGATAGCCCAAAATCGTTCCAGTTCCCGACGTGCTACGAACCAATCCCATTAGGATTTTGATGAGCGAACTCTTGCCAGCACCATTGGGACCCAGCAATCCGGTCACGCCGGGCATGATTTTTAGGTCGACTCCCGCGAGTGCCATCGTGCCGCGGTAGACTTTCGTGACCTGATCTAATTCAATAAGTGGTTGCATTTCAAGAGTCTAAAGGTACCGTCGCGCCGAGTAAATCCGGAGTGACCGTCTGCCAAGAGAGCCAAAAGGCTTTTGAGTAGCAGTGATCAATCGCATCTTCCGAAGCCAAGTCGTTCAAAATAAAACATTCGCGGTGACTTCGCGATTATTGAAGTAAAGAGCGGAAAATTCTAGGAAGAAACGTCTGCATTCTAGTGCGACACTCCAAAGCGACTTGATTTTGCCCAAATGCTGCAACATAATCAAATCCAATGCGTGTTTAAAACAATTGATATGGGTAAGGGACGAAAAATGAATCGCCAATTAGTCTGTGCCGCGATTGTGCTTCTTGCAAGTTGTTACGTAACTGATTCGCTGCACGCACAAAAACCTATTTTCGATGCAGCCGAAAACGCGGGCGTATCGAAGTCTTCCCTCGATCAAATGCCTAGTCAAAGTGCTCTGAATGGAAATCAAATTAGTTTTACGACACAAGTAGCTCCAATCATCGTTGCCAAATGTGGGAAATGTCACGTTACGCAATCCAAGGGCAAATTCGGAATTCCAACTTACGATGCGTTGATGGCATCGGAATCTGTAAAGGCTGGAGCTGCAGATACAAGCCAACTAATTGAAATCATCGAGTCCGGTGAAATGCCAAAAGGTGGCGACAAAGTGTCGCCTGAAGAAATGACGCTGTTGAAGACTTGGATTAATGCTGGTGCGAAAAATGATGGAGCCAATGATGTTTCGCTCAATCAGTTGGCTGGAGGTGGAACCAGTTTGGCAAGTCCTCAGGGGCTTGCTGCCTTGGAAGGCGATTGGACTGGAGATTCTGCGTCGCTAGAAGGAAACTCCGTTAACGCATCTCAAATGACTTTGCAGTTTTCAAGTGGCGCCTTCCAAGCCCGTTCGGGCCAAATGAGCTCGAACGGCACTCTTAAGTTGGCGACCGACGATGGCCAATTGACTTTTTCGATCGACGGTGGCGCCGACGCTGGAAAAAAAATTCCCGCATTGTACCGAGTTGAAAATGGTATCTTGACGATTACTTATAGCCAAGACGACCAGTTTCCTACGAGTCACAATTCTACATCGGCGAATAAGTACTGTTCCGTGACATTTCGCAAGGGAGCTTCTGGTCAAAGTATTGCCGACGGATCTGGGTCTGCAAGCGCAGCGGCCGCAGGTGGCCCACCAAGTGATGGCCCGCCAGGTGCCGCCGTTGATTTTGCGGCGCCTCCAGCGGGTGGCGGAGGGAAACGCGCTATGATGAATAAGGGACAATGATAAATAAGGAACAATAAACGGTCGACATTTAACAATTCTGTTTCTTTGTTCGCGCTCAACTCTTATTTGTAATCACAAATCGAGCGCTTTGATAAACGAGCAACCTGTCGATAAGTGTTTCACCAACGACTCCAATTGCGGAGTCGTTTTTTTTGCGTTATGTTCGATTTGAGAAAACGGTTGCTGCAAACATCTGCTGCACCTCGAATCGCAGACAAACAGAATTCCCCTTGAAAGGATAGAATCATGGCTTATACGCTTCCTGAGCTGCCTTATGCATTCAATGCACTCGAACCACATATCGACGCCCGGACCATGGAGATTCATCATGGCAAACACCATCAGGCGTACATCAACAATGTGAACGCAGCCATTAAAGATACTGAGTTCGAAAAATTGTCCGTTGAAGACTTGGTCAGCAAACTTAACTCGGTTCCAGAGAATATTCGCGCTGCCGTTCGCAACAACGGTGGTGGTCATGCGAACCATTCTTTGTTTTGGACGATCATGAGTCCCAAGGGCGGTGGAACGCCAACCGGCGCTCTGGCAACTGCGATCGACTCAGCATTTGGAAGTTTTGAGAAATTTCAAGAACAGTTCAAAGACGCTGCCGCCAAACGCTTTGGAAGCGGTTGGGCTTGGCTTTCGGTGGCTGGCGGAAAGTTGCAAGTTGAGAGCACTGCCAATCAAGACTCGCCGCTGATGGATGGTCGCACGCCGATCTTAGGAGTCGACGTTTGGGAACATGCCTATTATCTGCATTATCAAAACCGCCGCCCAGATTACTTGACGGCCTTCTTCAACGTGATCGATTGGAATGCAGTATCCAAACGATTTGCGACAGCCAAATAACACGCATTTCATTAATGTAAATAAACGAACGGCGTGGATTTGATTCACGCCGTTTTGCGTTGGAGTAGGCAGTTTTTACAAAAAGGAATCAGATTAGGAATTTTGAAATGATTACTAATATGAATCGAAATTTGTATACGAAGGTTAGATTCAATTTTTCTAACCTAAAGGCTATGATTAGCATCGCGATGCCCAAACCAGGGCTGTTGCGCAAACCAGGGCTGTTTAGACTCGCGATTTCGTTGCCATAGACCCATTATTATGCAACGGTGAATGTTGACGATAATTATTGGGGCGTACCTATCTAGTTTGGAATTCACAAGACTATGAGCGGAACCAATTTGGTTATTTGTGGCCCTAGGCAAATACGCTGGATGCAGTGGTTGTTTATTGCTGTCGTTAGTATTCTGCGACTTTATATGAGTGGTCGTGATGAAATCGTTGCGATGCCACCCGACTCCTCCAATTATGCATTGCAGGCTGTCCACTATTTCGACGGTTCGCACTACGATCGGTTTCCGATTAATCCTCCAGGTCTTGCCATTTTTACCAAGACTGTCGTGGCGATTGGCTTGCCATATAAATTGAGCATGGATCTGTTGCTGATTGCCACGGGCCTCGTCGGAAGGAGGGCTTTGAGCTGTTTGACTGGTTCATGGCTATTGGGAGCAGTTCTGTTTGTCGGTATGATTTTTAGCCCCTGGTTCATGTTCCGATCGCGGGTGTACATGACGGAACCGATGGCGGGGCTCTTGTTCGTTTGGTTGTTTGTTTTTGGTGCCTATGTGGTGTTTTGGCCGCATCGAAATCGGGCGAAATGGCCGATCGTCGTTGCCGTCGGCTTTCTCCATTCTAGCTTTTTGTTGGTGCGACCGGAGACGCCGGTGCTCATCGCCTTCTGGGGTGTGTTGACATTCGCGGCCGTGCTCGCGAATTGGAGATTTCTTCGGCGTGGACTTTCGCGCCGATGGCTATTGCAACTTGTTTGTGTTCCAGTAATTGCGCTGGGAGTCATCTTTTGCATGAAGCAGATTCATGGTGTGCATTTCGGCGTAAAAGGTATCTCCTGTGGTGGGGCACCGGGCCTCGTCGCGCTCATGAACTCCCTGTACACCATTCCCCCAGAAGAAGAGAAAAGGTTTGCGCCCGTGACCCGCCAAAGCATTGCGCTGGCATGTGACCATAGCCAGACTTTGAATCAATACAGAAGGCAACTTCTCAACGTCAATATGGGGGCCTACCGCATAGCCAAACAGCAACACGATATCGATGGCGAATTTGCTTCCATACTCAATTGGCATTTGATCAACTGTTTTGGCGGAATCAACAAGTCATCAAACTCCGCTATGTTGGCGGCATCCAAGGAACTACGGCAGGCACAACGCGACCAAAAACTGGGGTGGCGGTTTGGCATGTACCCAATCGATCCACTTTGGCGGCAGTGGATTGAAATGACGCCCAACTATTTTGGGCAAGCATTGAAAGCAAGTGTCATACCATCGGATAAATTGTTTGCGAACGATCAATTGTTTGATCGAGGCCCAGTCGATGCTGTGATGCGGTCCTATTTCGATGATGGACTGCTGCGGCGGAATGGCACGAGAGCCGGATTGAAATTTCAGGTTTACGGATCGCTCAAAGGCAAATCTCAATTCGAACGCGTTCGATTTTGGAGCAAAGTGGGTCGCCCGCTAGGCATGGCCCGAATCATGAGGCAAGCGGCCGAGGGCGGCTCAGAGAGTCGCTCATTTGAATTTAACTTTGAGGATCAAAAGCAATTGGCTGATCAAGATGTTTTTATTGAATTTGTAAACGATGAAGACGAACAAAGCGTGCAACGTCGTGATGTGCGCCAACGTCTGCAACCAACGGTAATGTCGAAAATTGAGGCAAATTCCGAAGAAAACGGCGGTCTCATTTCAGAGACTTGGATCGTCCAATTCACCAACTCGGGTCCAATCTCGAAACTGCAACGCAACTTGCAGCAAAAGTTGAGTGCGAATTATATTTTTGGCTTGGCGGCACTGATCACGGTTGGATTTTTGGTCGGTGTTTTTCAACGGACAGGGCGTAGGCGAACAAGGTTATTAAGATGGTTGGTTTTCGCTGGTTGGGGGTGGGTATGCGTTCGGTCAGCGTTCTATGTTTTAATCGAAGTATGGTTGCACTGGGGCATGGATCGCTACGTCGAGCCCAACTCCCTGTTAACACTTTTTGTAATGATGCTGACAGCATTTCTGTTAGGGCAAGGCGCTCGCATCATTTGGGTCTGGATTTTCTGGCGGCGCAAGCATGTTGTGATTTTAGAAAACCCTTCTGTTTCAGTTCTCTAGCATTCTACTGCCGTCTAAGTCGCAAAATACTTGTAAAGAAGCCTGCGAAGCACAATTGAATGCCAATCGACAATGCAAGCACGGCGGCAATCACGGTTCGCATGGTGGTCTGTGGATTGAGTTCGCCGAAATTTGATCGACTCCATTGAATCAAGGCGTAAATGGTCGCTCCCACGCCGAAAGCACAAATCAACAGCCCAAAGCTTAAAACTCGTTCAAGGTTGAGCCAACGTGAGATCACAATCATTTTTTTGTCGGAGGGCAACAATCCTTCTTGGATCGCAAACTGTTTCGTGAAGATGGCAAACAACACAGCTTGGAAGCCAACGATCACCATCGCTGCAGCATAGAGCATCGTATGGATATCCAATTTGACATTGCCGATTTGCAGCGGTGTAAACCAAATCAATCCACACAAACTCAGACCGATCAACATCATGATCAGGCCCGGGTAGTAAAACAGCCAACGCGGGCTGTACATCAACAAAAACCGTAGGTGTCGCCAACCATCACGCCAGCTGCGGAGATGTGGCGGTCGACTTCGGCCATCAGGCGAAAGCGTAGTAGGAACTTCGGCGATCTTCATTTTCAATAACGAAGCTTTAACAACCATTTCACTGGCGAACTCCATACCTGTTGTTTGGAGTGCCATTCGTTCTACCGCTGCCTTCGAGTATCCTCGCAGACCGCAATGGAAATCGCCGATGGGACTTCGAAAAAACAGACGGCCAATAAAACTCAGGACGGGGTTTCCCAAATAACGATGTAGCGGCGGCATAGCTCCTTCTTTGATTCCGCCCTTAAAGCGATTGCCCATCACGAGGTCATAGCCATCACGTAGTTTGTTCAAGAATGGTTCAAGTCCGGTGAAATCGTAACTGTCGTCGGCGTCGGCCATGATGATGTAACGACCGGCAGCAGCATTGATACCGCCTTTCAACGCAGCGCCATAACCTCGATCTTTCACTGCAACGACACGAGCACCTGCTCGCTGGGCGAGCTCTTGTGAGCCATCCGTGCTGCCATTGTCGGCAATGAGGACTTCACCATCGACGTTCAGCGATTCCATGCAGTGTTTTGCTTTTCGGATACAAACCTCTAGCGTCTCCGCTTCGTTCAGACATGGCATTAAAACAGTCAATTCCACGGAGCGAACTGCCGAGTCTGATTCTGACTGGTTCATTTCGGATTTGATTCGAAAGGCTGAAGAAATTAATTAGAAAGAAAACCAATGCAAGCTTGGAGCCGCCATCGCTTTAATGCCCGCAAATATAGCGAACGCCTAATATCGAGACAAGCGAAATCGTTAGGCAACCCAGGTCGATTGAATTGTTTTAACGCTGAATAAAAAAAGACATTTCCACGGCGTTGCATTTCGTGTAATTGATTCAGTGTAGGCGGGTGTAAACGCATCGAAAAAGATACGGCCAGTTGCTAGCGGATTCGGCCTTGCGACTGAATCGGTGCCTTTCTAGAATCCCGCACGTTTTTGAATGGACCTTGTGCTCTAAGATAGCCGAGGTTTGGTCATGTTTTGTAAAGAACCAGCGGATTGTGAACCTTGTTCACATTGCTGCTTCCTCAGGATGGCGAGATACCATGAATCGAAAAACTCTTTGTTTTCTTTTGTCGATCACTTTGTTTGCAATTTGCGGATGCCAAACGGGCAAATGGAAAATGCCGACGATGCCTAAGATGGCACTTTGGAAAGATGGCGGACCGCGATGGTTTGCAAAAAAAGACAAAGAGCTTGGACCGCCGCCTAAATACTTCAACGACGAAACACAAATAGCTAAGAGCGACAGCGAATTGAAACTCGACCTGGGAAAACCTTCAGAGTCGCCGACAACGATGCCAAGCTTGGAATTGAAGCCAGATAGTGGAATGCAAATGGCAAAAGCTTCTTCCTCGAAACCCGATTCGTTTGTCGCACCGAAAGTCGCAAATGCTGACACGCAATCGGCGATTCGAAAACCATACGAGTACAGCCCTCCCCCGAGTGATTCGCTCAAACAAGCCGCGCAGGCGTTGTCCAACAGTTGGGACGGTCTCAAAAATGAAACACGAGCGGCCGGAAGCGATTTTGTTGCTTCGACGTCCGCAAAAACCGACAGTGTGAAACAGGATGTTGCGAATGAAATGAACGGTGCGATTCAAAAGGCCCAAGGCGCAATGGACACTATGACGTCCCCATTAACGACTCCCAAAACGGTTCCTTCCGAAAACGCAATCGCGTCCAACAAGACGCAAGAACTAAAGAGTGATTTTCAGCCACCTGCCTCGAGTAATTCATTCGGCGGATTTGCTCCCCTGACAAACAGCCAGGCCGCGTCGCAACCGGTTGCAGTCGCTGGGCAGGAATCTCAACCTATTTCATATCCGAAGACCGCACAAGCCAATAACGGATTTGAGAACTTGGCGGCTGCCACCGCTGCTACCAGTGATTTGAACAAGGCAGAGTTTGCACAAACTCCAGCGCTTCCAGCAAGCCAATCGTATGCCAACACGGGATCACCTGCCTTTAGTAGCAGTGGATTTCAGCCGAGTTCGACGATTTCAGCCATGCCAACTCGCGACTCCGAATACGTTTTGCAATCTCCACCAGCGACGAATGTAGTGCCTGCCGCCCGGACTGCGGGCCTGCCACAAGAATTGCTGAACACGAGCGGTGCCTATACACCAGGCAGTACAGGTCGAGTTTCCAGTTCAATCTATTAGACTTTCATTTGCGACATGAATTCTTGCGGCGAATTCTTCTTAGAGATATCCAAGTCGG
>JAHEAM010000023.1 GCA_024642765.1 Planctomycetaceae bacterium | reverse complement strand
CGATCAAGTTGCCTTCGTGTGGCTGCAACCAATTCAAGCGATTTGTTGGGACCGGGCCGATGTTCAAACGATCGATATGTACGGCGTCAACCAATTCTCCAATCCATTTTTCGTTTTCCGTAATCGCCGTTCCCACGAGCGTGTACCCGGACCGCTTGATCATTTCGGCTTCCGGACATTCAACCACGCTCACGAAAGGAAACATAAACTCTTTCGAGACGATCGCCTTCTCCGGCGAAGCGGCGTGTACTACCATGGGCCGCAAATAGGAACAACGCTCATGCTCTACCAAACGCGGCCCAAATGACTCCGTGCAATGTGTAACTCCCGACTCCCCTAAATCCGCCTCTAACATCGACCAAATCGACGGCCCCATACCGGAAACCGTAAACGCAGCAAGCGCAGCCTGCGGGTCGTTTGGTGGCAAAGCGTCGACCGGCCCCAAGCGTTCAGCAAGCGCTGCTGCGATCTCGCGTGAATGCCGAGAGGCAAAAACGTTGCTTGCATTGATACAACTGCGCCCACCGTTACTCAAAATGCTTTCAACCATAACATCCAAGAAATCGGGCCACCGATCAACACAATCGTCACCGATGAATATTTTCGAAAAACCCGGGCCATGCACTTGGACTTTTGGATTGCCAGAATACTGAGCAACCGTTTGCAAGCTTCCAAAAATCATACTTCGCTCGCAACCACCCAGGATTGCTTGCCCCACATCGTGCCCGCCCGGATACAACCCTATGCACTCCGAGGGAATTCCTGCTTGGGAGAACGCTGCTGCTACTCGATAGGCCGTCCATGGTTCTTGCGAGCCAGGCTTCAAAACCAATCCCATTTGCAAGGGCACAACGGGCATCCACAACGTATGCACGCCAGGGGAATTGTTGGGCAGGACAGCTCCCAACACAGAGGCTTGAGCCTGGAAACTCACTGTCACGCCCCGGGACTCAACACCGTAGCCTTGCGACAAAATATTCAGATCCAACCCGCGTGTTAGGCAATCCAAAATCTCCGTCATGTTCCGCAAGACAAAGCAATTCTTTTGCATATTGCCGCGGCACATGTGTTCGGGCAGTCCGGTTGTAGCCGACTGTTGCCGAACAAAATCTTCAGGAGTTTGTTGGGCCGAGCCAACTTGCAACGATTGGTTTTCGAACAAGTCCGCTGCATGGCCGACGCGAGCTATCAAATCATCGATCGAAAACTGGCGCAACAATTCGCGCGCCTTGTGGGCCTGCCGCAAATCTCTGGAAACAATGCCACCATTGACGGTTCCAATTTTCGCTACTGGCTCGCCCGTCAAGAAATGTTTGACATCGAGACTCTCGAGCGACTCGTAGGGCTTGCCCCAACGCATAGGAGATAATTCTATCACAGACAACCTTTACAACGAAAAATGGTTTTTGCTTCTTCGATCTATACGAACTGAAAACGAATTTGGCTCGCAAACAAACGATTTTGGGTACGCATCACCACTGAATCACTACTTAGCAAAGTTGCATGCAATCGCGTCAATTTTGGCTGCCAAAATAAAATCGTTTTCGCTTAAACCGCCAATCGCGTGTGTCCACAACTCAATCCAAACTTCACGATAAGATTCAAGGTGTAAATCGGGATGGTGGCCGTCATCTTCGGCGACTTTTGCGACTTCCTGAAAGAACTCAAGGCCTTTCATAAAATTCTTGACGCGCCAATCCTTTCGGATCCGCTTCCCCTCGTGAGTCAATTGCCAGCCTGGCAGTTCCGCCAGTTGGTCGCGACTGAACGATAGGGGACACGGGTCGACCCCACCCTCACAAGGCTTGCATTTTTGCTTAGACAAGGTCTCGGTTGATTGAACTTCCATTACAGTTTCCTTAAACGATTCATTTGGGAAAAAGATCGCATTGCCCTTTTATGCTTGATCTTTGCACACACTTTTCAACTCAATCTGCGTTCACCCAGGCCAGAAACGCCAATCTTGAAGTTGCAACCTTCTTTACGCTGGAGGCATTCAAGCCACTAGCCTGCGGTTGTAGCGATGGGACCAACACCAGAAAAAATGTCGAGCCTTAGCGTCCTCGCTTTTGCCTTACTTCGCGGCTTCGGCCCGCCAATCGATGTGGGGTGCATCGGCCCACAGCGTCTCCAAACTGTAAAACGCTCGGGTTTCTTCATCGAAAATATGGACCACAACATTGCCATAGTCGAGAACAATCCACGACGAACGTTCCACGGAGTGGTTGCTGCGGCGTGTGTCGTTAAGGTCTCTCTCAAGGCAATGTTGGATTTCGTCTGAGATTGCATTCAATTGACGTTGGCTGGTTCCAGTTGCGATTACGAAATAATCAAACAAAGCTGTGATTCCAGTCATGTCCATGATCAAAATCTCGGTGCCATTGTTTTCTTCGGCAGTTTTTGCGGCAGCGATGGCGAGTGCCAAGCTGTCCGCTTTGCCCTCAAGTGTCGGTTTCTTTTGGATGATCGGAGCTCCTACAGGTTTCATTGAATTGGCCTAATAATCTTTGAATCGAATCGTAACGGGCAATTAGTTGAAATCGTTAACGCGATAGTTATGCAAAGACGTCGGCTGAAATTGCTTGGTTCGGTTTGTTTTTTGATGCTAGTCAGCGCCAAACAGCACAAATGTTCAGCATCCAGCAATATGAAATTTACGAGAACAAAATGCTGAAAGCAATAAATATCGCTAGCCGGCCGTTCTGAGGACGCCCCTTGGAGCCAACGACTTATCACTCCGCCTTAGATTATGCCATAAATCGACCTCGAATTGGACAGGCTTGAAAAAAGAGAATCTAGCAAAACCGCCATTTATTGACACACTTTGGCTCGCAGTTTGAATTGACTCGATTGGTCAACTCGGGACTTTACCCTAAAATCTCTATTTGAACCCTCAGGTACGGTGCGGGAGTCATTTGTAACAACATAATCACACAGTGTGCTTTCGTCTTCCGATAGCGACGTCGTTTTCGATTCCAGCCCAATTCAAGCTGTTTACTTGCGATTGCGGTCAACAAACACTGGCATAAAACACTGGGCGTAAACAAGCGTAACAACAAGCGACCCGAATGCAAAACCCAGCGAAGGCCACCAGACGATGCCTACACATTTTGCCGACAAACTTTTGGACTTGGTCAGCGAGCTTGCCTGGACACTCAGCCCAGACGGCAAGCACATCACTTACATGAACAAGGCGGCGGAAATCATCTACGGCCTCGAAAAATCGAAGTTGGATTTGCATGAGTCTTTATGGTTGGGTGTTATCCATCCCGATGACCGACCCGTGGTTGTTGAGTTGCTGGCGGAACTCATTCAAAACGAGGCCGTTTCGCTCGAATCTGAATTTCGCGTTCTGCAACAGGACGGAACGCCGTGTTGGCTGGCGGCCAGATTTGGCTTCATCCGCAACAGTGAACGTTCGCAAGATTACATCTGTGTTCTCGCCAACGACATCACACATCGCGTTCGCGCCGAACAACAACTGGACGAAGCGCGCGCGATTTACGAATCTTTGGTACAAAGCATTCCTGTCCGGGTTTTTCGCAAAAACCAACAAGGTCGTTTGGTTTTTTGTAATGAAAATTATTGCGACGCGATTGGCAAGAGCCTGAACGAACTCATGGGCAAAACCGATGAGGATTTATTCGGCCCCGAATTGGCAGGAAAATATCTTGCCGACGATCGGCAAGTCCTTGAATCCGGTGTGCCAGTCCACAAGATCGAAGAGCATCCCGGGCCCGATGGCGGTGTGAGTTATGTCGAAGTTGTCAAAGTTCCCGTTCGCGACAATCGTGGTAAACGAATTGGCATCCAAGGCGTTTTCTGGGACGTAACCGAACGGATCGTTTCCCAACAAGCTCTCGAGTACGCAAGAGACGTCGCCGAAACTGCGAGCCGCGCGAAAAGTGATTTCTTGGCTAGTGTCAGTCATGAAATTCGTACACCAATGAATGGCATCATCGGAATGACGGAACTACTGCTGGATACCGCCATCGAACGCCAACACCGCGAGTATCTGTCGATGATTCGGCAATCCGCCGAAACGCTTTTAAATTTAATAAACGACCTCCTGGATTTCAGCAAAATCGAGGCCGGCAAACTGGAGCTTGATTACGCGCCCTTTGATTTGCCAGAACTGATCGGTGATACGGTTCGCGCCCTGGCGCTACGGGCACATGAAAAACGCATCGAGTTGCTGATGGATTTTGATTTACCGATGCACTTGCGTGTCATCGGCGACGGGCCACGTCTACAACAAGTCATTACCAATTTGGTCACAAACGCAATCAAATTCACGCACGAAGGGCAAGTGCTCCTACGGATTCAAAACAATCAACAATCACCAAACCAATTTCATTTCGAAGTCATTGATACGGGAATCGGTATCCCGCCCGAAAAACAAAAAATAATATTCAGCGAATTTGAACAAGCCGATAAATCGACGACGCGACAATATGGCGGAACCGGACTAGGACTGGCCATTGCCTCGAAAATCATCGAGATGATGGGTTCGCGAATTGAAGTCGAAAGCATGCTGGGGCAGGGCAGTCGATTCTACTTCACATTGACGTTTCAATTGGGTGAGGATCAGGCACGACAGTGGCACAACGACATCGCCGGACACTCTGTGGTTCTGATAGAAGATCATGCTCCGACTCGCGATGTTCTTGTTCGCATGCTCGAAAAACTGGGCTTGCGTTGCGAGTTGTTTGAATCACTTGCGCGCTTGGGCGATTATTTTGAACAGGGCAGGGCAGTGCCAGCCGTAGTGCTATTGGACCTTTCACTCAACGACGAGGACCCGAAGGCTTGGGTTCGCCAATTGCGATCGATGAAGGAATGGGAACGACTTTCAATCACTTTGATGACCTCCGGACAACGTGTCGGTCCCGAATTCGACGAGTTACTCTGCGACAAAGTCTTGAAACCCATGAAGGCCAGTCAACTGTACGCAATTGTGGCCACAGCTCTCGGTGCCGAACCGTTGACGAACGGCGAACCGTCTTCCATTGCAATCATGAACGATCAGCCATTAAGAATTTTGTTGGCTGAAGACAACCAAATCAACCAACGACTTGCTTGCGCTATTCTTGAAAAATTTGGTCATCGCATTACCGTTGCACGTGATGGCGCAGAGGTTCTCGAACTTTTTGGAAACGCAGAATTTGATTTGATCTTGATGGATGTTCAAATGCCGAAAATCGATGGCATCGAGGCCACGCGGCAGATTCGCGATCGCGAGCGATCGGGACATCACATTCCGATCGTTGCCCTGTCGGCCCATACGTATCAAGGCTTCCGGGAACAATGCCTCGAAGCAGGGATGGATGACTATCTTTCAAAACCACTCCGCCGAAACACGCTCTTAACAACCATCGAAAAACTAACGGGCCGTCGTTCGGGCATTAAGAATTCAGGAGCCCAACCCCAGCCGCTTGAAAGAGAAGTTGATTGGCGACAGGCATTCGAAACCGTTGGTGGCGATCGCAAACTTTTGAGTGACTTGATTGACGTTTTCTTGGAAGAACACCCTCAAATGTTGGCCGACATCGACAAGAGCATTGAGGCAAACGATTTTGTCTCGGTGGGACGAGTTGCTCATGGTGTCAAAGGCGCCCTGAACTATCTCGGCGCCCTCCGCGCTGTTACAGTCGCTCGAAAATTGGAAGAAATGGCTCCTACTAGAAACGCCGACGCCTGCCGAACGGCCATGCAAGAGCTAAAGAAATTGCTCAAAAGTTTGACTTTCGAGTTGCAAAAGTTTAAAAACAAGGGCGATGAGAAACACTAAGCACAAGTCCACAATGGCTCGGCTCTTCAGGAATGGCGCAATAAGCCCGACCACATTGGAGACTCGCTGGGATTTCAAAATCATTGCTTCGACATTTTGAACCGACATACGTTTTACACTGGAGGTGTTCCATGCCATCTGTTCTCGTTGTTGATGACACGGCCGTGGATCGACGCTTGGCTGGAGGGTTACTTGAGCAAGTCCCAGAGCTGGACGTGTACTATGCCGTTAACGGCCAGGACGCATTGCTTAAAATCGGAAACTACTTACCCGATTTGGTTTTGACTGATTTGCAAATGCCCGAACTGGATGGTTTGGAGCTGGTCAATCAAATCGTCGAACGCTTTCCCGATTTGCCGGTGGTTTTGATGACGGCTCATGGAAGCGAGAACATTGCCGCCCAAGCCTTGGCAAATGGAGCTGCCAGCTATGTCCCAAAATCCGAGTTGGCGGCGAACTTGGTCGACACGGTGACACAAGTGTTGGCAATTTCGGCTTCGGAAACGCGACACAAACGCTTGCGCTCCAGCATCAAACGCACACATCTTGAGTTTGAATTTGAAAACGACCCAGACTTGATCGCGCCTGTTCTCGATCTACTTCAGCAATTGCTCGTGAACCATGACGGCTTTGATCATCCAACGCGAATTCGGATTGGCGTTGCTATTGAACAAGCTTTGCTAAATGCCATGTTGCGAGGCAATCTTGAGCTTTGCCGGTCAGTTGTTCCGGTTGGAAAAGGGCCGGCGGTAAAAGAACGCCGCTTGGACAAGCGTTTTTCAGAACGCCGCGTTTCGATGGCGTTGGATATAGAACCCGAGCATGTATCGGCCACAATATCCGACGAGGGCCCTGGCTTTGATACCACACTTGTTCCGCTCCCCAGCACAAGCGATAGTTTCCAAGCTGGCTATGGCCGTGGATTGGTGCTAATTCAGAATTTCATGGATGAAGTTGAATTTGCTGAAGCCGGCAGAAAAATCAGCATGAAAAAAAAACAAAACACTTGCCCCATTAAGCCGCGTTGAACTAAGCCGACGAGTGCGGCCATTTTTCAGGAAACTAGGCGAAAAGTTACGATGATTGAAATCGAATGATCAGCGAGTTTTTATGGCGAGATTGCGAACTCCGTTTTTGATTTGCGAAAACCAATTTGCCTCGGCTAGGAAAATGATCATTCGATTTTTTGTTGCCCTCGTTTTGTTGTTTATACCTCTCAACTTGATCGCCGACACGGTTGTCATGATTGGCTACTGGCCGCCAACTAATGAAATGCTCAGGCCCTGGAGCCAAAACGCCGCTCAAAATCCTGGTGGGTGGCAAGGCCAAAATTGGGGCGGCTATGGTCATGACGTCTATTCGTTCTTTCCAGAATTTCCACCGGACGGCAATCCATTCAATGATTCGTTTGGCTCCAATGGATATGTCGGTTCAACAGACTCCGATTTTCGGGTTGATTACCAGGATACATCGGCCGATTTCTGGCGCGTGATGGACGATTTGAATCCAACCGCCGTCATTACATTCAGTTGGGGTGGAAGCGACAACCGATGGGAAATTGAGCGTCTCGAAGGCGGACATAGTGGTGGTGGCTCAAACCCTGCCTTCGACTGGTCAAGCGATGGTTCTGGGTTAGTAGGTTACCCAACGCAATCGAGCGTTGACGCACGGACTTGGGATGCAATTTCGACCTACCGCAACGGTAATCAATTGCAGACGATGCTACCAGTTGATGCCATCTATGATGCCACTTCGCTCTTGGGAGTAGGGAATGTGTTTATTGACGAGACCGGCACGTCTGGAAACTATTTATCGGGCTTTCTGGCCCTCCAAGGCTTGTACTACAACAGCATCACTCCAAACAACTTGTATGCGGGCCACATCCACGTTGGATCTGGCCTGAGCATTAATCAAGCCAATTTGTTAACACAGACGACACTCACTCAAGTCCTGTTGGGCATCAACGCCCATGCAATCCCCGAGCCAAGTGGCCTAATGATGGTTGCGCTCGCTATAAGTTTTAGCATGCGGCGCACACGGCAGTAGACGCTAATATTTCCGGTACCCAAAGGCCCACGTTTTAGAGCTTGGTAATTGTTATGACCACCTGGCCGAGACTACTGGCCTATCACACATTGAAAAATCGCCACGAAGAGCCGGCATTAAGCACTGACAGGCGATTTGTCTCAGCGCGGAATCGTTGAACATTTAGTTGACCACCGAAATGTCCTTGGCTGCTCTGAATCGAGTCAACAAGTTTTCTCAGCGATCGCCTCGCGTAGGCATATCTCCGTGTACACAAATGATGAATCGAAAATTCTTGGTTTCGTCGAATTGAACTGTCGAGTTTGTGTCTTCGTTGGTTGGGATAAACTGGCAATTTGTCTTGCCTTCAAACTTCGGGCGTCGAATCAGTTTCAATTCGTTTGAGGTTTGCTTCGATCTCAACTAGGTGCTGTTGATACTCAGATCGTTTCTTTTCATTTTCGATTTCAAGGGCCTCAAGTTTGGCAGTGAGTGCCTCAATTTCGTCAGTGCCGAATTTCTCTTTCGCTTCACGACGCAGTTCAGTGAGGCGTTTTTGTTCTTCACCGAGTTGTGTTTCGACTTGGATTCGCCGAGTGTTTAGCGCGCCGAAGCGTTTTTGCAATTCTTCCATCGACAATTTGTTTTCGCCAGAATTAGGTCGCGGCATTTTCTATCACTTCTCCCATCAACTCCAAAATGTACGCATTCACGTCGGGGGCAAACTGCTCCGCATTCTCCGCCAAGAACTCTGCTAGGCCCGCACCCGATTGTGTCTTCAACGCCTGTAGTTGCGAAAGCCCCCAGACGAAATTAGATTGCTGCTCAGTCGCGTCGGCAAGCTCGTCTGCCGGATGAAAAACTTCGTCAGCCGACTGGTGCGGCACCTCGACATAGTCAAAAATTCGCTCGTCATTTTGGATTTGTAATCGCAAAACTGCAGGCCTATGAGTCGCAATCAATTCATTGCGGGAACGCCGACTAATATTGCCTGGCGTCAACCACTGGGTTTGCCCGCAAATTTCGGGTTCCGCGCGGCGGTGAATAT
The DNA here is from genome assembly GCA_024642765.1 of Planctomycetaceae bacterium. Classification (GTDB taxonomy): domain Bacteria; phylum Planctomycetota; class Planctomycetia; order Pirellulales; family Pirellulaceae; genus BJ22. The sequence continues at coordinate 7,313 of JAHEAM010000023.1, read as the reverse complement.
GGCCATTGATAACGACATCAACGCCCGCGAGCTCCTGCCGTCGTTGTCCGAATCGTTGCGACGAGGCATCGTCCGCCATATCGTGGTGCGAAATCCAGATCACATGACTGGCCGATGCGGGTCGTAGAAAATCCTCTGGAAGCGGTTGCCGGTAACTCGATCCCCCCAATACAACTTGTTGGCCCGAAATGGACACCATCAGCGTTGGAAAATGAGACTCCGGCCCGCCTCCCAATAACTTCAGTTTGCTGCCCTTTAGCAATAGTGACAATGAATCGTCATCGCTCAACTGCGGTTCCGAACAATCATGGTTCCCAAAAATCGCGTAACTGGGCTGTGTGTTGAACAAATCCAATAGCGCCGAAATCAACCAGTTCGGATTGTCGCGTGGTCGTTCGAACAGATCGCCTAGGAGGACCGGCAAGTAGTGACCTTGCTGGCAGTATTCCCAAATCCAGCGCATTTTTGTCAATATGGTCTGACCGTAGTTGTCCTTGCGAAATCCAGGTTGTCGGCTTTCGACATGTGGGTCGCCGATAAATACGATACCCGCGAAGTCTGCCGACTTGCTCGAAATAGTTTCCCCAAAAAGAAGTTCTAGTTGACTCATGAACTCGATGAACTCCGTTTTGCCTCACGGCCTGCTGCCGCGCGTTCGTCAAAGTGCGGTTCGCGTTTGTAGGGAGCCCCACCTGCATGCGAAAGTGTTATCGTTTCTGGAAGTGGTTGCATGCATGTTGGACAATTCGGTGACGTTTTGATGAAGGCCTGCCATGCAACGCTCAGTGCTTGCAATTCTTGGTCAACAAAAGCGGCCGCTTCGATCACTTCTGCCGTTCTCTGTTCCGCAAGTTTAAGTTTCGCGATCGTGGCTCGGAGATCATCGAGTGAGTCAAGACTTGGTGGTTCAACGCAGGCGGCTACACGGAGAGCTTCAATGGATCGCGAGCGATGTTGTATGGTATCGCTTAAGCGCTGAAGCTTCGCGACTATGCTTATCAATTCACCGACATCAGTAACGACTGGCGGTTCACACAGCGTTCCCAAGCCGCTTGCCATTTGCACTGCCAATTGAACCCGCAGTTCTGCGCGACGAATGGATTGAGTGATTGAGTCTAAAGCCTGCGTCGATTCCAATTCAGGCGGTTCGGCTAGGCCGAGCATTGACTTTTGTCTTTCACGCAACCGTTCGACTTGCTTCATACACAGCGGTATCTTGCGCGACAGTTCGGCGAGAACCGCTGTCTCAGTCATGTCTGGTGGTCCCGCCAACTGGGCCAAGTACTGCTGTTGCCGCGCAAGTTTATTGACAACATCGTTTAAGCGTTTCTTTTGATCTCTGCAGGCTCGCAAATCGGTGACAAGTTTTCTGTATTTGGTAATTTCTTCGAAAACTTCCGCGGCGTTCTCCAGTTGAGTGGTAATCGCAACAGCCGGAGCCAGTTGCTCCAAATGCGACTCCAATTGAGTAAGGCGCTGATCGATTTTAGCGGTCTCTGATTTGGCCTCCTGAACGCGCCGAGAATGCAAACGCTGCATTGCCAGCAAATAAGATGCATCAGACGAGGACGCAAAAAATTGTCCTACCTGAGTTGGTGGCGAATTCAACAAAAAGACGGGTGACTTCTGTTCGCCAAAGTGCAAGTCAAATTCTGCGCCGCCCTCGCCGTGAATCGTCGGCATCTTCAGTAATTCGTGAAGGCGATCGGGGATACCTGCGTTTTTGAGACGATCGAATCGCCGACCGTCAATCACATAGTAGGGACTCGATTTGCGGCCCCATTCAATGTGGTGCGTTTCGCCATTGTCGTCTTCGAGCTCAAGAAGAATGCGACATTCCTTTGCCGCATGGCGTTTCACATAGGTCGAACTGTCATTGGTCGCAACAATTTTTAGCGCCGCGACGACGGCACTTTTTCCGCAGTTATTGGGTCCGATTAACGCGGTTAACCCCTCTGCCAACTCAAGCACCGTGTGGCGGTGAGACATAAAATTGATCAATTCGATTTTACGGATCAACTTATTGAACTCAGGCAGTAGTAAATAATAAGTGCGATAACGAAAAAACCTGCAAAACTCAACGAATCGAGAGGCAATTATTTTTTGCCGGACTCAACCCGAATCGAAGCGGTGTAATTACCGTTCCATTGATATCCGTTTTGTCGGGAATAGTTTTCTTGGATTGCAATACCTAAGATCAATTCGCCCGATGACTTCGCAACGAAATCGTTCTTGTTGCCAATTTTGATGTATTCGTTTGATTTGCCAATGCGAGCGATCAGTGTGCCACTTGGGATGCCTTCGAAAACACCATGATTCGGAAGGCCTTCAGGTGTCGAAGTAATATCGCCCCAAGACGCCCATTGAACAGTTCCCGTGGCGCGAATGGAAATGCGATCACCCGTATTGACGCGAATCTTGGTAGCCTTGGGGGTGCGTTGGAAGAATGCTACAGCATCGACGTCGACTTTCTTCGTGACCACCTCGCCGGTCGCTCGGAACGCTCGATCGCCAGCCTTGATGTCTTTGATCCCGATTTTCAAATCGCCGTAGGGCGTCGCTAAATCGAATCCACCTTCTTGAATTTCGCCGACAATCGTAAACGTTCCTGTCGTGATGGAATCCTCCGGCGTCACTGCGGGCGATGCCGCCCCATTGAATTCGCTGTCTGCAGCCTCTTCCGCAAGGGACTCCAAAATTGCCGTTAGATTCTTTTTGAGTTCAGCGTTCTCTTCCGGCTTAAGGGACGAAAGGTAATCATAAAACGCGACGCCCCTCCCCAACAAAGTTTGTTTTGCACGCTCCCGTGTTTGAAATTCGCGATCGCCCAATTGAGTCACCAACGTATCGATCTCCGCTTTCAAATCGGGCAAACTATTCATTCCTGGCTGAAACGAAACGATATTGGCAACCGGCACCTCCAACATTCCGAATTTCGTTTTGATGTGAATTGCCGAAACGCTGACATCACCTGACACAATACTGCCGTCCCAAAGATGAAAACGAACCTCGCGAGGCCCCAATTCTTCGACTTCAAGTGACACGGCCTCGACCATTTCTTCCTCAGGCGTCTCATCTTGTTTTACATCATCGGCAGGTTTCTTTTCCTCGTCTTGATTAGCTTGCTGTTTGACTTCGACAGCAGGCTTAATGTCGTCTTCCTGCCAATTCCTGCCAAAGCTATTTGTAGAGATGCCCATAACGCCGACAACAAATCCGAGTGCAATGCTCATCGAAACAATATTTCGCCAGCGGCTCATTTTTCAGCCCTTACCTTAAATTAGTTTGAATGGAGCGCCTTGCGTCTGTAACGCAATAGCCGCTGGGCGAAACTAGATCGTTTAGCCCTCTACACAATTGTAACCTTAACGTTCATCATAGGGTAAACTTGAGAAAATTTGAGCCTCACACCTATTACTCGACTAAAAACCACGGAGATATTGCGAGATGTTTGACTTAAAAGCCATCCAAAGTGCTCTCGCTGAATTCGGATTCGACGGTTGGCTGCTTTATGATTTCCGCGGCCTCAATATTTTGGCATTGCGTGTCTTGGGCATTCCCGACGCAAACGCCGGGTCACGCCGATTCTTCTATTACATTCCAGCAACTGGTCAGCCACAAAAATTAGTCCACAAAATTGAGTCCACGGCACTCGACCATTTACCTGGCGAAAAGACAATTTATTTGACCTGGCAAGAACTTGAACAAGGCGTTCAAAACCTACTAACACAAGGCACCACCATCGCAATGGAATACTCGCCACGCAATGGCAACCCTTACGTCTCGCGTGTTGATGCCGGGACAGTGGAGTTGGTCCGCGACTGCGGCGTTACGGTTAAGTCATCGGGTAACCTAATCTCGTATTTCGAATCGCGCCTGACACAGGAGCAATGGCAATCGCATCTCGAAGCTGACCGACTCAACCGAGCTGCATTCAACCTAGCTTGGAAGATGATCGCCGATCACGCTCGCGCTGGAAAAACATTACGGGAGACGGAAGTGCAACAACGGGTCATGGATTATTACCATGAGAATTCAATGACGACCTATCATCCACCGATCGTTGGTGTTGGACCGCATGCAGGCGATCCCCATTACGAACCCAAAGTCGGCAAAAACGATTCCGAGATCAAACTTGGCGATTTTGTGCTGCTAGACATGTGGGCAAAAATGGATCGACCGCTGGCTGTCTATAGCGACTTGACGAAAGTTGGTTTTGTCGGAACGGAAGTTCCTGAAAAATACGAGCACATCTTTCAGATTGTCGCAGCAGCGCGCGATGCGTCAATCGCTCTTGTAAAAAAGGCGTTTGCGGCGCGAAGACCAATCCAAGGGGGCGAGGCGGATGATGCAGCGAGAAAAGTAATCGCCAATGCCGGCTACGGCGAGTACTTCGTCCACCGGACAGGCCACAATATTGGCCAAGAAACTCATGGCAATGGTACCCACATCGATAATCTGGAGACTCACGAGGAACGCTTGCTGTTGCCGCAGACTTGTTTCTCCATCGAGCCAGGAATCTACCTGCCAGAGTTTGGCGTTCGCAGTGAAATCAATGTTTATATTGATGAGAAAAACGAAGTTCATGTGACGGGCGGACTTCAGACGGAAGTCCTTCCAATCATGTCGAACTTCTGATTTTGTTTCTGGGGCGATTCATTTTTTTTGTCGTGCTACGGTCGCATTATGAAAATACTCATCAAAAACGCGACGGTCGTTTTTCCCGATCAGACCTGTGTCTCCAATGTGCTGGTTGAAAACAGTACGATCGTAGCTGTGGACGCCGCGGAACATGCACGCGCTGACATGGTGGTTAATGCCCGAGGTCTTCACCTGCTTCCCGGCTTGATTGACGACCAAGTGCACTTTCGAGAACCCGGTTTGACTCACAAAGAAGATTTAGCGCACGCGTCCAAGGCTTGTGCCAAGGGCGGGGTTACAAGCTTTCTCGAAATGCCAAACACGAATCCGACGACCACTACCGTTCAGCGATTGCAAGAAAAACTGGAACTTGCCTCGCGGAGTTCATTCGTCAACTACGGATTCTACATTGGCGCAACACCAAATAATTTGGTCGAATTGCAGAACGCGAAACGAACGCCCGGGATCAAGATTTTTATTGGTTCTAGTACAGGCGATCTGTTGGTTGATGACCAAGATACATTGGAGCGGATTTTTTCCGAAACGTCACTTCCAATTTGTGCGCATTGCGAGGACGAAGCGACGATTCGCGACAACCTCGTTCGCTATGGCGACCGCACGGATGTCGCAGCGCATTCTCTTGTTCGCGATCATCGAGCGGCAATGATCGCGACGCAACGAGCTATCGATTTGGCCGTGCGGCATCAGCATCGCTTTCATATCTTACATGTTTCGACGGCTGCCGAAGCGGCGTTGTTGCCGCATCCGTCAGGGCTGATCACAGCCGAAGTTTGCCCACACCACCTTTTCTTCAATATCGATGATTATGAACGGCTTGGTGCACTTATTAAAATGAATCCAAGTATCAAAACTGCCGCAGACAACGCAGCGCTCTGGCAGGCGTTGCTCGATGGCCGGATAACAGTGGTCGCAACCGACCATGCTCCACACACGCTTGAAGAAAAACAACAGCCCTATCCCGCTTGCCCCTCGGGTTTACCGGCTGTTGAAAATTCGTTGGCACTGATGCTAAACCAAGTTGCAGGCGGGCGTTGCACGATCGAGCAAGTTGTTGGATGGATGTCGGCCGCACCAGCCCAAGTCTGGCAACTGGATAAAAAAGGAAGCATCGAGGTCGGCAGCGACGCAGACTTAGTACTCGTCGACATGCAACTCTCACAAACCATTGACAACGCGCACCAAGAAACAAAGTGTCGCTGGAGTCCTTGGCACGGGCAACAGCTTACTGGCTGGCCGGTGCGGACCTGGGTGATGGGCCACGAGGTTTTTAGACTCGACGACCTCAAACCTCGATTTGATACCAGTCGATGGGGTTCCGAAATCTCTTATCGCTTGGCGGCTGTTTGAATTCGGTAAATCGAATAGTCGAAGGCCGGAATTTCCGCGTCGATAAGCTTGGCTTGAATTCGTAAAACTCGCTCAAAAAAAATGAACGGATAGTTCGTATCAGGGCGTTTGTTCGCCACCCACTTGTAACTCGTTTCGACGATTTTTTCAGGAATGTCACCGTCGCGAACTAGTTGTACCACATCGGCGACAAATTTCTTCTCCTCGTCTCGCCGCGTCTTGAGCATCGCGTTCAAGCGATTTTCATAATCTTCAAACCGCAAAGTGGTTGCTTTTTCCGATGCGGTTGTCGTCGGGCCCGTTTGAGCCAAGCCACAAGTAACGGTTGATGTCATTAATAAAGCCGTTAACATGAAAATCGAAAAATGAAGTTTCATTGGAATTTTCCTGTGGTTTTCATAAAACTTAGACATGCTCTGGCGTGAACCGGCGACAGGCACTCGCTTGACGTAGGCCCATTACAATTGCCAATGACCTCTTGGGGCGGGGACGTTAGAGCAAAACATTTGTGGCTGCAAGGTCAAAAAATGGGCTTTTTGCCCGAGTCGCACGCTACATCTGCTGCTGGCAAATGCGGACGAAGGAAATGGTGGGCCTGATAGCGAATTTATGATAGATATCGCTGGTCTTTGGTTCAAAGTCTTGGGCACTCGGAATTGATCATTGCTTGGCCCGGCGTATGTGCATAGAATGATTTTGAAGATTTCGTCGTTTTAGTTTTGGTTCGAGACCTAGAGCCCATCCCAAAAAGGGTCTGCACCTCGCTGTGTTTACTAGGGTCTGGCGCCTTTTGGGATAGGCTCTGATTTCGAGTTGGTCTGTGGCGACGAGTTTTCGAGTTTTCATTGGGGGGCGAATTGGAATCGACCGGATGATGGAAATGTAGGTGGCGTGTCGTGGTTGATCAGTAGGCCACGTAAAAAGCTGATCAAAACTTTATGTGCCAACAATAACTTGGCTCTGGCCGCTTAATTAAATAGCAGCCCGGACTGAGGGTCTTAGCCGATTAGACCCAAAAGTCCGTCGTCAAATTCGGATCGCTACGGTTCATGTCGAGAACGGTCGTAGTTAAATAAAGTTTTCGACTAAGTCGTCGAGGAGCTGTGTCAATTGGCGCCTTGTTGATCGAAAAATAAATCATTGACTACACACGTAGAGGCCTCCATGGAAAGATCGCGGGACGCGGGTTCGATCCCCGCCGCCTCCATTAACACGGCCACCGCAAGGTAGCTCGAAGCAAAAAGACCCGCTGGCTCACCCCAGCGGGTTTTTGCATTTCTAAGTGGAAATACGCGGTTCTTTCG
>JAHEAM010000022.1:2753-16216 GCA_024642765.1 Planctomycetaceae bacterium | reverse complement strand
TTTCATACAGGTGGATTTGTTGCCGGATTTGCTGATGGCTCGGTCCAATTCATCAACGATTCCATTAGCATTGATGATGCAGGTCCCTTTTGCAGTGACGCAATCGTAATTGGCAATGTCTTTCGTCAATTGATTGCAATCAAAGACGGAAATGTATCTCCAAAGTGGGAGTAAACCTTAGTATTTGATAATGTGAAAAACCGGCAAGGCTCGACTTGTCGGTTTTTTTTTGTATGCGTATTTCAGGACGAAGCAATGGGAACGAATTCCAAAGATGTTTTCGCCCAACTCGATATTCGCGTGGGAACGATTTGCCGAGCCGAGGCCTTTCCTGAGGCGCGGAAACCTGCATACAAGCTGTGGGTCGACCTGGGTGAGCTGGGGATCAAGCAATCAAGCGCACAGCTCACGGGTCTCTATTCCATCGATGACTTGTTAGGGACTCAAGTGATTTGCGTATGCAATTTGGGCATTCGGCAGGTTGGTCCATTTCGCTCAGAAGTCTTGGTCACGGGATTTCAGCTGAACGATAGCGATGTGGTTTTGGCACGACCTGATCGAGTGATATCCAATGGGACTCGTTTGTCTTAACGTCTCTACGAAGGACAGTTTACAGGAACCGTGATCAGATGTCGCACCCAATACTAGGCTAGAAGCTCATCGGTGGCGCCAGCCTGTAGTGCGTCTTGCAATCTAGCGATAGCGGGAATGATCGCGTTGTCGTCGAGTTGTGATTGGCAAGAAGTCATTACTTTTTTGAACTGGCGTTCGATCTTTTTGAACGCTTCGACGACTTCTGGATCGAATTGCGAACCTGCCCCGGAAATAATGATCTCCGTACTCTTCTCGTGTGACATTGGTTCTTTGTAAGGTCGTCGACTGGTCAACGCATCGTAAACATCTGCGACAGAAACAATGCGCGCTGACAGTGGAATGTCTTTGCCGAATACCCCGTCGGGATACCCTTTTCCGTCCCAGCGTTCGTGATGAAATTTGGCAATGTCGCGAGCCATATTCAAAAATTCGTCGGAGCCAATTCGATCGCTGATTGCTTCAAGGCAATCGAAACCGATGGTTGTGTGAAACTGCATGATCTTGCGCTCAAGGTCGGTCAACCGTCCAGGCTTCAATAGCACGGCATCTGGAATCCCGACTTTTCCAATATCATGGAGCGAGGAAGCCAATGCCAAATTTCGAATGTACTGTTCGTCAAGTTCCCTGTAACTCGATTGCATTTCGCGAGCCAGTAAAACAACATAAGAGCGGATGCGATCCAAGTGATCACCTGTATCGTTGTCTCGCGATTCCGCCAATTTTGCCAAACCGAAAATAACGCCGTTTTTAGTTTTGCTCAATTCCGACGTACGCACTTCCACCATGTCTTGCAGTTGCAGATGAAACTTGGCGAGTCGGTTTTCGAATTTTTGTAAGATTGATGTTATCAAGAACAATGTCATAAATCCCAGCAACAACACGCCATTGAAACAAACGACTTTAGCAATATTCATCCAGGAAGAAAAACGACTAGTTACATCTGTTTCGACTTGCCCAACGATCAACGCGTTATTCGAATTCCGCAATCGATTGATAACGACGAAGTACGAAACGCCGCCAATTTGAACGGAACCCTTGAGAAAACGTAGCGACGGGATGCTCAGCCATTCGTTTACTGAAATCTGTTCTTCTGTCTCGAGATCGACGATATCTAGCGAATGGCCTGCGGTGGGGACTTGATTTGTCGGTCCTAGCCGAGCGTCGAACAATTGATTTGAGGCAAGGTCGAACACACCAACAAACCGATCGCCCGCTAGTGTCGAATGCTCTAATATTTGCCGCAGTTCAACGGCTACATCGGTCGTTGGTCGCACCGCTTCTCGAATGCCAAGTTGCTCTAAGACGACTTTGGCAATTGTTTGCGAATGCAATGCTGATTGATTGCCCAAACAACTTATCGTAGTGTGTTCAAATGATAAAAGTTGATACCAGATCATCCCCAAAGCAGCAATCAATTGAATGCCACAAATGAGAACGACGATCAACCAACGATTTCGTAAATGCATGCCCAGTTAACTAATGCTAAAATCTTGATTCAGAAATGGAACGTGTCATGGCGCAAAAGCCTAGGTCACGATTTAGCGGCAAGTCCTCACAAATTTTGCGAATGGGTGGTCGAAGCGTTTTTGGGGCCAATATTCGTTACCGACGGAATAATTGGACTGAATCTTGATGGCCCCCACTAGTAATTTAATTAGGTATATAACCAAAAATGGCAAATTTCAAACTTGCGATCTGCAATGAGTTATTCGAAGGTTGGCCGCTAGCGAAGGTGTGTGGGTTCGCGTGTGATTTGGGTTACCAAGGCCTGGAAATCGCGCCCTTCACGCTGGCAAATCATCCCCAGGAACTAACACAATTGGCACGAAGTGAAGTCGCGAAAACTGTTGCCGGCGCGGGAATGGAAATCGTTGGCCTGCATTGGCTATTGGCGAAGACTTCAGGGCTACATTTAACGTGTCTTGACCGCAAAATGCGAATTGCAACGCGCGACTACATGCGTGCGTTGGTTGAGTTATGTTCAGATCTCAGCGGTAGAATATTGGTTCTAGGATCGCCTCAACAAAGATCGTTCCCAAAAGAAATGTCGCAACAGGAGGCAAACCAACATGCAGCAGAGGTCTTAGTGGAGCTTGCCTCTGATTTGATTTCGGCAAATGTTGTCCTCGCCTTGGAACCCTTAGGTCCGGAAGAAACCAATTTTTGGAATACGGCTGCCGACACGTGTCAATTTATCGAGGAACTAGCCGTTCCCAATATCCAACTGCATCTCGATGTCAAAGCTATGAGCACCGAAAACTTGGCATTCCATGAGATAATCGGAAATTCCGGTTCACACTTGGTTCATTTCCATGCCAACGATCCAAATCGACAAGGACCGGGAATGGGAAGTGTCAACTACGAGCACATCCTGCCTGCGCTGAGCGAAGTTGGCTACGACGGATGGTTAAGCGTCGAGGTATTCGACTATTCGCTCGGGGCCGAACATATTGCGAGAGCGAGTGCCGAATACCTCTTATCGCTGATGCGAAAATAATTGGCAAAGACATTAAGAAATTATTTCTTCAGACTTCGAATTTCAATGTCCTTGAATTGAACAATCATCGGTGGACCCACGTGAATTTGGAGGGCCAATATTCCGGACTTGGCTGCTTTATCTTCTTGGTTGTCAACAATATCGACCGTCACAAGCCCATTGATCGATTGAGTGATATGGTTGCCTTCCGCTCGAATAACGTAGTCACACCACTTGCTTTCGTCCACAGACTTCGAAAACTCTTCTTGATTGCAAGTCTCATCGCCCTCGCTTTTGTTGCCTTCGGCGTCTATCGATATTTTTTTGCCGCGTTCGGACAAGATGCCACGTCCTCGTTCCTCGTACAATATTCCTGTGTAACGTTTTTGTGAATCAATGTCGGCCTGATAACCGCCAACATGAAATTCGCCAAGGTCTTGGCTGCGAAATTGAACTCCGGAGTTGCCGTTTTCGATTCTAAATTTCAGTCTCAATTCGAAATCGTCGGTCTTCCCGTCCCAAATCAAAAACGAGTTTTGTTTCAAATTGGTTGATTCGGTTGTCCGACCTGTGATTGTGCCATTGTCTACGGACCATAAATTCTCGTCACCGGACCAGCCGGTAAGCGTTTTGCCATCAAAGAGAGAGGTCCACTGCTTGCCATTTTTGGCCTTAGATTCAGAGTTGTCTTGTCCTTTAACTAATGGTGCAAAAAGGCATGTTGCTGTGAATAAGACGGAGAAGCAGAAAACGTACCAAATCGATTTCATAACACACCTTCGGATTTGCGGAAAAATAATAACGTGTCCTGTGCCGGTTGGCTGTGTTGCGGCGTTACGCATTCAGACCCCGACACTTTTGGCTCACTTTTGGGGCTACCAACGAGAGTTGCCTATTCTAATCTCAGCGAGTCAAGAATGTCAGCAATGGTCAAATTTTCTATGTTTGTTGGAGCTGTATTGGATAAAAAAACGCCCCCAGTCGGGAGCGTTTTTGTTTGAGGCGTGAGGTTTCACGCTGCGTAAAGTTGCAAGTCGTCTAATTAACGACTGGTTGAAACTTGGTTGGACTGGTTGGCAACGGCTATTGCTGCTTGCAGGGCGTTATCGACAGTTTCGCCTGCTTGCTCGTTGTCGCCAAGGTTTGGTTTTGCGGCAATATGCACTTCAATGTTAGGCGTCACGCCGACTTGATTTACAGATGTGCCACTTGGACCATAGAATTTGGCCGTTGTAAGACGAACGCCGCCGCCCGAGATGTTCAAAGGAAAGATTCCCTGAACGCTGCCTTTGCCATAACTTTGCGTACCAACAACTGTGCCCCGTTTGTGGTCACGAATTGCAGCGGCGAGGATTTCACTTGCACTCGCTGAGTTTTCATCAACCAAAACGACCAACGGCATGCGCCATGTGCCAGCGAGTTCGGCACGATGCGTGTAGTCTTCCAACGGATTTCGACCCTTAGTAGCCACAATAATTCCGCTGCCGATAAAACGGTCAGCAATTTCAACGGAAGCGGTAAGCAGACCACCTGGGTTACCACGCAAGTCAACGATCAAAGATCGCATGCCTGCGCGTTGAAGTTGCCAAAGAGCCGCATCAAAGTCTTTGACAGTGGTTTTTTGGAAGTTCGTCAGCCGAATGTAGCCAACTCCATTGGCCTTATCGACAATATTCACATCCGCAACGCTGGGGATTTCAACACGCTTTCGTTGTAGCATAAGCGTCCGTCCCGAGTCTTGGCCACGGAGGTAGGTGATTCGGACGTAGCTACCTTCTTCTCCGCGAAGAAGATCGGCACACTTCTCACTGCCAGCGGTCTCCACAACAGAATTGTCGACGGCCGTAATATGATCGCCTGCTTTCAAGCCACCCTTGTCTGCTGGTCCGCCGGGAATAACGCTAACGAGTTCTAGAGATTTGGTCAGTGTTTTGAGCTCAACTCCCAGACCCACAAAGTTACCTTCGATTTGAGACATGGTCTCGGTGTATTGGCTGTCGGACAGAAAAGCTGAGTAAGGATCGAGTGCCGATATGGCCCCACAAACGAATTCAAAGTAAGTTGCCTGTGGCGGCAGTCCCAGCGCTTGCTTCAAGGAATTCGCAGAGAGTGAGGCGACCCATTGTGCGTCAGTGCGTTGTTGAACGGCGGCCTTCGACAGCTTCTCTTTCAAATCAGTGAAAGCTTGTTTGATTGAATCCAAGGACGCATTAGGAATGTATTGTTGTCGAAACTCATTTGACTCCAGAGCAATCTTCAGGCTTGTTAGTCCAAATTGAGCGATGTCATGCCAGTTGGGATCGTCAACATAGGACGATTGGATTTTCAATAGTATTTCCAAATAGATGCCTTCGGCAATGCTTTCGTCAGTTCGTTTGACTTGGTCAACAAAGCTCGAATCAACAATGCGGCGATCCAAATCATAGTGCAAACGAGCAACCGCTCGGCGTTGCAAGAGTTTCTGATCCTGGGGTGCCTTTCGCAATCCCTTTTGATAGAGAGTCAAAGCCTCGGCCCATTGGCCTTGTTTCTCGAACTCCTGGCCTTGCTGTACGATTTGATCTGCGTTGGCGGTTTGCAGTTCGATTGTCGGTTGAGTCAAACCGACTTGCGCATAGGCTTGAATATTGATCGCCAACAGCATGGCTGCGAAACAAATTTGGCGTTTGAAGTAACTCAAGACTGTCTTCCGGTTGTGTATTTCCATAATTCGCTACCATCCGTTCGGACAACCGATTTGAGCTCAGGATTTGAATTTCGTTGGAGCGAAATCACAGAGCCGCGGTCGGTCGATTCAGGAAGAAGTTGCCCCAGAGAACTTGCGCTGCCTCGAACGCAAAGGGCGACTAATATTCAGGCCTAGAACCATAAATCATGATATTGCTGCGGTCAAAAAAATCGAAAAGATTTTCGACCGCGTTATCCTCACAACGCGATAGGTTTGACAATCGCTTGATCGTTGTAGGAATCGCGGAAACTTTTTCGTTCGGCGATTCGCAGTGAGGTGCGTCCCGGCAGAGAATGTACGGATCGGTTTTTTGATTGGTTCGGCAAAAAATGGTTCAATTTCTTACGCAAGATGCCACCAGCGAATTCTGCGTGCCTAGCCGAAAAATCGGTGTATTCCGTTAGCCTTGACAACGAATGGGCGAAGGAATCGCTATGAAATGTCTTGGGACCGTATTCCCAGACCTCCCGCCAGTGACTGCCAAGTCATCGGGAGGCCTTTACTGATTGTGACAACATCCGCCAAGTCAAATCGTTCCCGTCGCCCAAATATGGATCGAATAGTAACGAAGATGGCCCTACGCTTACACGTATTCTGAGGTCATGACGGTTGGCGACAATATTGGAAAATGCATTGATGGAACGCTGCTGCGAGAGCGGCGACGTTTGGTTTTCACTTGTGACCAATCTTTGGTTAACGCTTCGAAAACGGAGGGCGTTTCATAGCGAGCGATGCGTTTGCCTTCGGCGATCGGGCCAATCAGACCCTTGAACAATGGAAATCCTCGAAGCGACAGTTCAGTGTTGCAATCGTCAATACCGGTTTGGTCGTAGTACTTCGAGACTTGGTCGAGGCATTCGAAGTCTTTAACTCGCAACGAACCGTCTGTTTCGCAGGACACGATCCGAATAGTTTTTTGATTCATTTTTTGCGTTTCCTAAAGTGGGTGGTGGATTGGGTCGCTAGGTTAGCGACTCAATCGCGAATGGCTGAATGGATCAGTGCCACCCGAAATGTTTGTACTGGGATTCGTTACCAAGATACGTTGGTTGAGTCCAACCCCGAATCTCCATCTTTCTGGGGAAACGCTCCTTCGCTTTATTGGACTCTGAAATAGTTATCGTCGTAGAGTTTACCCAATCGGATCATTTTTACTTGTCTCGTCACAACCGAGAAAGGTAACGCAACTGGTAGACCTCACGCTATTCCTAGACTCAAATTTCGAATCTTTATGGCCGGTCGTAATCAGAGTTGCGAATTTTACTTTTGTAGCACCGCCGAAAGGTCCGCAAGTCGGACTGTTGCTCAGACAACCGCGCGGCGCGCGAATTCAAGCTTTACCGGACTTTGAAACAGAATAATCAAGGCGTAGATAGAAACGCCCAAGGAAATGGGTGTGCAGTAACACGATGATAGGGCGAGCAGACCCATGAAGTTAGCAATCACGCCGAACAACCAAGACTTGAATCGCAAAATCTGAATTCCTGCGACCAATCGAAGCAGGCCAGCCAATGCCGCCGGCAGACCCATACCAATGTAAACCCAAGTCATGAGTGTTGCCAATTGCTGCGGGTCCATTTGATTGAACGCTGGATTGTTTTGGTTTGCGATCAATTGAGGAACGAAAAAACTAAACGACGCAAGAGCGATCCCCGCGAGCAGTTCAATTACGCCGGCGGCGATCATAAGGATTCCAACAATCGGTATTTGCTTGACCGACGAATCGATTGAAGGATTAGGCGAACCTGATTTGGAAGTTGGGGAGACAGGTGCCGAGTAGGGGTTGTTACTCATTTGAACTTGTTTTTTAAAGAATTTTGAAATCAAAAACAGAAAGTTTTTATTGCTTATTAGTTACAAGTTTCTGGGGGCAATAAACCTAGCCTGGAAAGTTGTATTCTTCGTTGTCGGGATCAAAATCATGATCGTCGAAGCCTTTGTTGATTTCTATTTCAGAATAGAAGTACCGCTCGATAAGGAGCGGCTCGCCCCCGGGTTCTGTTGGCCAATCAAACGCTTCGTAACCGATTGGCCACGCGTGTTCGATATCAACGTAAATGATCGCCTGATAGAAATCGAAAGGCGGTTGGTTTTGTTCATGGAGGATCGTGAGTCGCAAACACTTTCGGCCATTGACTTCGGCGTCGCGCTGAACCCTTATTTCACAGTCTTTTGACTCACGATCACGAGTCCCCTTGGTGAGCATTTGATCGAACAAGCGTGCCATTCCCATCTCGTAAATGGGGTGGCGGTTTCCGCTCATGGCGATCGATCCGTTTGGGTCCAATTTGGCTCGCGTCCAATTCAAGAGCCCGGGCGGATGCGCAATCAAATTGCCATCATTCGCATTTTCTACCCAGATGACTTCTTGGCCGGCTACCGATGGGGGACTTAAGAACTTGCTGTAAATACTGAAGGGAATCTTACTGCCGTCCTCCTCCCGTTGATGTCGAATTTTAATTTGCATGATTTGCGGTTCGCGCAACTTGCCATTTTCAAGCCGAACTTCAGACGACATGATTGCCGTGTAATCTCGGACGTCATCCAAGAGTTGTTTTCTCGCCAATTTGGCAACTTCCAAAAACGGATCAAGAGGATGCTCCGCGGAAGCAATCGTTGCTTCGGTAACTTGCCCCAGAATCCCAGGTAACGAAGTTGCGTCAGGTGACGAAGTTCCATCGGTTGCATTGCTGGACGCAATCACAACATTCGGAACTGTTAGATTACTCTCACCCGATCCCATGATCGATTGCCAAGCGAACGCCCCTGCCACTAGCAACGAAACGCCGATGATTGCCACCGCGCAGCATACGAGCACCCAACGCAAAATACTCCAACGCGGATTTTGCCGAGGTTGAATCTCTGCATCGTGCAATCTGTGATGTTCAGAATTGTTCATCAGCGCTTTGCCTGTCGTGAATACTTCGAAACGAGTTGGTTATTTGTTGGAAAACTGCTCGACATATTGGAGAATCCAACTGTCAATCTGTTCAATGAAAGAATTCAATTGTACGTTTTCAAGCTCCGAAAAATGGTTCCAGCTGAGTAACTCCCGATTTCGAATCGTGCCACGTCCAATAATCGCTAATAAATTGGCATCGGAAAAGGGTCGCACCGTGATTTCAAGTCGACTGTAAAACGTCCCGCCACGTAGAACATCGTCGCGAGAAATGGCTCCACCCCAACCGCGCTCGCCGTACACTGTTTCATATCGAAAGCCAGGAATTAGATTGACGACTTTTTCGAGGTTTTGCTCGATGTGTTCGCTGAGTTGGAGTCGAAATCCGTTGTAAATGTTCTTCAATTCTTCCTGCGAGAGTTTCTTGAGTCGTTCGGCTTCCTTCGCTTGTTCGTTACTGCGACTGCCACGAGTGATAGCTTTTTTGAGTTGGTCTTCGAAGCTCATATTCTTGAAAGTGGTTAAAACAGATTTGGGTGCGGAATAGCCAAGAGTAACGGAATACTCGCCTTTTGAGGAGGTGATCAGCACATTCATCCTATTGGGATTGTCAAATCTGCCTAGGCTTCGTAAGCTTTCATCTCTTGGGACATTTCGTCCGAGCGCTCGATTTTACGAGATTTCGATCCAACTCGAAAGAATCAGCGCTGGCAGCACAGAATTGTCAAGCGAGACTATTGTTCCTTAGGCTTGGGGCGATGTGTTAATTTGGCTTGGTGCCATGAACGAGTGGCCCCTTGTCACGCAATTTTTCATGATCCCGTCGCCGTAATTGCATTCTGGTTATGCGTGGATCCAGTGCACTTAATAAAGGAGTTTTGCGCGTGATTGTCGCCGCATCAACCGCTTGTTTTCCAGATTTGAGTTTTGAAGAAGCTGTCGAAAAGATCGCGGACCTGGAATATTCAAGTATCGAGATTGCGATCCATGAGGATCTGAATCATTTGAAGCCTAGTCAGGTCATGGAAAATCTTGACCGTGCTACGCTCACTTGTAATTCAATTCGCCGCCTCAATTTGACAGGTTATTCGCTGCGATTTGGTGTCGAAGGCGAAGAGTTTTTCGAGCAGTTCACAAAATGTTGTCAATTGGCAAAGAACACAAAAGTTGTCACGTTGACCGTAGACAGCGGCGTTCAAGGCACTCCGTTCAACGAAGAAGTCGA
This sequence comes from Planctomycetaceae bacterium, assembly GCA_024642765.1. Classification (GTDB taxonomy): domain Bacteria; phylum Planctomycetota; class Planctomycetia; order Pirellulales; family Pirellulaceae; genus BJ22. The sequence continues at coordinate 6,294 of JAHEAM010000022.1, read as the reverse complement.
ACGCTTCAAACGACTAGCGCAAATCGCTGAACAACACGGAGTGCGCGTTGCAATGCGTAGCCAGCATGGTCATTTGTCTGGTGACGTCGATCAAGTGTCCGTGATTTGCGGACATGTGAAAGGCGTCGGACTGGCACTTGATCCATCTCAATACCACTTTGAAACCGAGCGCCCCGGCAACTATGAGAAACTACTGCAGTTTGTTCACAATGTTTATCTGCGAGACTCAAATACTAAAGAAATCCAGGTTCGGGTGGGTCAAGGAATTATCGATTTTGGCAAGTTGATCAATCTGCTGCAACAATTGCGTTATCAGCGTGCCTTGGTCGTCGAGATTTTGCCGAAGCCGGATGTCGACCACATGGGCGAAATGCGAAAGATGCGACTGTTGCTTGAAAGCCTGCTGGTCTAATCTTCCTTCAGGCGGTTGTGATCTTTTTCGCTGCTATCTGATTTCGGGTGGTTCCAGTTGCGGTTGGTCTTTGGGTACCGGCGGCGTGCCTAGAATCACGTCGACTTCGTGTTCTTTCTCAGTCGCACCGTCTTTGTATTTCAGCTTGACAGTTTGCCCTGACTCCATGCGACTGAGAATTTGTTTTAGTTTCATGATGTCTGTGATCGCTTCGCCATTAAGTGAAAGCAATAGGTCTGCGCTTTGCAGGCCAGCAGCACTTGCGGGAGAATCGGGGACAACTTCCTGAATTAGTAGCCCGTTTTCTTGCTCGCCCGCCAGAGGCTGTATGCCTAAAAACGCTGGCTCGATAGATTCACCAGCTTTCAGACGGTCAAGCATGTCACCGAGCTCTTTTAATGGAATGGCAAATCCAATGCCTGAGTCGTACCATTCCACTCCGGCACCGATTGCTTGGGATTGTGGATTGAGCGGAACGCAAATCCCCATCACTTGGCCATCGATGTCAATCAATGGCCCGCCATAGCATGCCGGACTAACGTTCGCGTCCGTCTGAATCGCCTTGCCACCCACTCGGTTTTTCGCAGAAAGGATTCCCGTGGAAATCGCTGGATTGCTGTCGCCGAATCCGACGCCAATTGAAATCGTCCATTGGCCGACTTTCATCTCGTCGATGGCCGAATAGGTCAACGCCACATTTTGTGGCGGGTTGTCGATTTTCAATAAACAGAGCTTTCGCGTGTTGTCTTTGCCGAGTAGCTTGGCAACGTGACGTTCTCCGTCGGCCGTGATCACTGTGATTACCGGGGGACGTTGAATGAAATTAAAAGTGCTCGTGACAATATGGCCTGCGTCGTCGATCAAAAGGCCTGTCGTATTGCCTTCGCCTTGCTGGCGAATGCCGCCGATTCGACCGGCGATCGCTCCTGAACCGCCAAATGATTCGATTGTGACCAAAGCTGGCTCGACTTTGGCAACGGCTGCTCGAAAGGCTCGAGATGAAAGCTGTAAGGCGCGCAATTGATCAATGATCTGTTGACCGTCTGTTTTCTGTTCTTGGGCGACGCCAAGACCTGGTATTGAATTCGCAAACAGGAGCGTTAATGCGACTACGCAAATGAATTTGTGTGTTGTTTTCTCATTCATTACTTGGCCTCCCGGGGCGTGATAGGTAGCCTCAATAGCTGTGTGCCGCGTTTGACGATAATCAACACTTCTTCACCGGGCACCAAGTTTTTGACGGTGGCTTCAAACTCTTTCACTGTCCCGATTTTCTGCCCACCAATCGAAATAACCATGTCGTCAGTAACCAGGCCCGCTATTTCAGCCGGACCACCATCGACAATTCGATCAACGTACGCTGGGTTTCGTTTTCCGCCGAGAGCGAACAATTTGATTCCGAGATCGGCTGGTTTCGCCATAACACTTTCAGCCGCTTCCGTTGTTTCTTCCAACTTGCCAGATACGAAATCAGCCACAAGGTGACTTGGCACGGCATAGTTTAGACGAGTGTTCGTTTCCGAGCTGTTGATGATCTTCCCAATCACACCGACCAATACACCGTCCAAATCGGTAACGGCGCCACCGGCTGCACCAGGGTTGCTGGTAATCGCATCAATCAACACGATATCACCCTTATAAGCGACATCGCGCTCGGATAGTTTCGCGTCAATGAAACTACGCAATGCGATGGTCCCAATCATTACCGAAACCGGTTCGTCCTTGTCTGCAACTCGAAACGCGTTGCTAAACGCAAGAACCCAGTCACCTTTTTCGCCAACCGGTTCTGAGCTCAATTCAAACGCTAACAAATCCGCCGTTTCAATTTTTAGCAATGCCAATTGCAAGGTTCGATTGCGTCGCAAGATCGTCGCGACAAATTCCCTGCCGTCGTGTAATACGACTTTGACTTGCGGCCCGTCGAGGTAAACACCTTGAGAGGTAACGATCATTCCATCCGACGAAACGATAATACCAGTGCCATAGCCTTGCACGCGTCCCGCCGACGCGCCAAAAATCTTGACCAGCTTCGTTTGTGTTGTGGCGATAGAACGGATCAAAGCTCCGTCAGTATTGGGTGGGACGACCTCTTGGGCACTAGCCCACACTCCCAAAAAGGCAAAGCAAAAAAAACTCAAGCAGCGAGTTGGGAAGTTCATTCTTGCTCCTTCTTGACGCGATCAAATATTGCGGAAAAATCTGCGGCATCAAGCGTGCTTACGTTCGTCGTCTTCAACTCTAGAAATTCGGTTTCCCCGAGCCCATAAACAAACGATCGCGAATTCGACAAGTACCAGCCAACCGTTTGTTGCCAGTTGCGAAAGACAACCGCTCCGGTTTGTATGTCGCTGTCGAGGCCTGCCGAGGCCTTTAGGAGTTGTGTTTTGTTGTTCGGCGCCAAATCGGGATTCGAAACCCAGGCGAAAAACCAATCGTCATCTTGGTCAAGAAACTTGAGGCGGGAACAGGCATGACGCAGTGACTTGTCGGAACCGTCAAGTTGATAAACGCCAAAATTGGAGAGGCCACTGTCGCGAACATTGAATGTGATTTGCCCAAGGGCCTGAACGATTGGCAGTCGAAGTTTAGCTTGAGTTGACGTTAATTGTTCGGGTGTGTCGCCTGACTTCATCCAGTATGCTTCCCCATCCCAAATGAACGTTTGTTCGACATCGTCTAATGACCATTTTACCAGCATGCGACCGGATAAATCTAGAAATGTTTCACAGTGTCCTACCACGTTGCCATCCCGTCGGACTTGATCAACGATTTGAATTGCATTGTCAGGCGAGTCGGCATTTGAGCAAATTCCCCTCCAGATCAATTGGGTTGCAAACTGATTCGTTTCTTGACTCCGAATGGTGCCGGGTTCCGCTCGCAGCAAATCGATAATCTCAAGTTGTCGTTCGAGTTGCTTTTTCTGTTCGGGCGTCGGATTGTCTGGTAGGTTGGGCCGAGGTGGTTTGGAATACGGCAATCCGGTGAGGCGGACATACAGCTCAAGTTCGCGGCCGTCTTTCTTTTGGATTTTCAGATGAACGGGCCAATCTTCAGGCAACGTACAAATTAAATTCGTGAAATGATTGGCCGATTTGATTGGTATGTTTTCAAATTCCAGCAAGCGATCGC
>JAHEAM010000022.1:0-2743 GCA_024642765.1 Planctomycetaceae bacterium | reverse complement strand
TGAAAGCTCATTGATTGTTGAGCAAATAACCTGACTGCCGATGTCCGAAAAGTTTGCGTCGAGAGTTCCATGCTCCACCAACTTGGTTGCCAAAAGGTCCGGGAGAAAGTTGCGGATTTGGTTGGCTGAAATCGCATAGCCCAGGCCGACATTCACGCGTCCTCGATCTAGTAAGCTAATCCGGCCGTTGATCCCAATGACTTGTGCGTCCAAATTGAAAAGTGGGCCGCCAGAATTTCCAGGGTTGATGGACGTGTCGATTTGGATGCAGTTGCCATAAACCAATTGGTTATCACCGGAACTCGGTTGATAACGCTCTACACCGCTGACGATTCCCAATGTTACAGTTGGAGCCTGGTCTTCCGTCAAGATAAACGGGTTGCCCATTGCCAAAGCCCAATCACCAACGCGAACGTGATCCGAATTGCCCAGTTCCGAAAACGGAAACGCGTCGAGCCCCTCCAATTTGATCAAGGCAACGTCGCCGCCAGGATCCGTGCCAATCAATTTCCAGCGATAGAGATTGCCATCCGAGAGACCTGCCCAGCCGTTGACGCCTGCACCCATGATCACGTGGTGATTCGTGAGAGCGAGGCCCGAGGGGTGAATGACGACACCGGAACCTCCGCCTTGTCGATCGTTGCCATAAATGGCAAGGACGCTGGGCATGGCTTTCTCGACGGCTGCAATTCGCTTCGACTCAAATTCGGCCACAACGAGTCGTTCAGTTTCAGTTAGTTCTTGTCCCTGGCAAATCGACGACAGGCAACCCAAAAAAACAAACGACAGTACAATGAACCAAAGCGATGTCTGGCGAGTTGCAAAAGTGTGTGGGGCGATATTCATAGTTTTGTTTTGGCTAAACTTAACTGAGTTTGGACTTTACTGATTTTACTGCAACCGCACTGAGCAAGTCGAACACCTAGACCAGAAACTCTCCCAAATCGACGAAAAAAATGGTAGGGTCAATGAAATACATTGAATGGTCGGACGGTGACAATTGCTGGATGAGACATATTTTGGCCAGGTACATATTTCCACAACCGCCGTGTGTCCATATTACGAGCGGGAATTGTGGCGCTCTACAGGCCAACGACAAAAAACGAGGTTCTACGTATACTCAAATCTTTGAATTCTTGCTGCCGTTTGTTTGAGACAATTGATGAACCGGGATCAGATTTATTCTTTACCGCTAGGACAGGTGGGCGATTTTGCTTTTGATGACAAAGTTGCCGATGTATTTACCGATATGATTGCACGAAGCGTGCCAGGTTACCGGTCCATTTTGTCGTTGATCGAACAACTGGCTGGAAAGTACGTTAGCGGTACGAGTTGCGTCTATGATTTAGGGTGTTCGTTGGGTGCCGCAACTTTTTTGATTCGCAAGCTAATCCCGCCAACGGCTCGAATCGTTGCCGTAGATAATTCGCAGGCCATGATGGACCGATTTCAAGCGGAGCTCAGTCGGGTCGAGGCTGGCGAACGTGCGGCTGGGCTCGATAGATGCGGCGTGGAACCAATCCTGGGAGATATCGAGTCCATCAATATTGAACACGCGTCTTTGGCGATTCTAAATTTCACATTGCAGTTTATCGCTGCAACACGCCGCGAGGAGTTGTTGCAAAAGATTTTTGATGGCATGTTGCCACAGGGTGCATTGGTGCTGTCTGAAAAGATTTGTTTTCCGTTGCCAGACGAGCAGAATCTGCTGAGTGAGCTGCACCATGATTTCAAACGCGCCAACGGATATAGCGACCTTGAAATTGCTCAGAAAAGAACTGCGCTGGAAAATCAATTGATTCCTGAGACTTTAGAAACACACTTGAGCCGATTGCGCGGCGTTGGTTTTCGTGTCGTAGTCCCGTGGTTTCAGTGTTTCAACTTTGTTTCCATTTTAGCAATCAAAGTGGAGTGAAACATTGAATCTTTTTGATCGCGAGCCGCTCTATGATTGGTTGGCCGCGCGTGGGCAAGCCAAATGGGCTGCCGCAATCAAACAATTGTGTGATGAACGCATCCAGCCGGAACGTAACGGAAATCTAAGGCGCTGGATTGCTGCCTGGAATGCACTACCGGAGATTGCCGATGCAACATTGAATGCTTCAGGCAACGCGGTGCGTGTCGCGACCGGAACCCATGTAGATTCAAACCAATTGACTGAGACGTTGATGGCGTTCCATCCATGGCGGAAAGGTCCTTTTGAAATTTTTGGCGTGCCGATCGATACCGAATGGCGTTCCGATTGGAAGTGGGATCGAATCGCCTCGCACGTTGAGTTTCGAAATCGTTCCGTGCTCGATATCGGATGTGGGAACGGCTATTACGGTTGGCGCATGTTGAATGCAGGTGCTGCGATAGTCCTGGGCTGCGATCCTTATCTGCTATATCTAATGCAGTTCGAAGTACTGCGTAAGTATACAGAGGCGTCTCAATCGCATTTTGTTGTTCCGTTGGGCGACAGGGATTTGCCCCCCGAGTTGAATTTTTTCGATATCGTTTTTTCGATGGGCGTCTTGTATCACCAATCGGGTCCAATTGAACACCTGCTGAGGATCTGGAGTGCCTTACGGCCGGGTGGTCAAGTTGTGCTGGAAACACTCATCATTGATAACGCCGTAGACGCAGTTCTGATGCCCGATGATCGCTACGCGAAAATGAAGAATGTTTGGTTCATTCCTTCGACATCCATGTTGTTAAAGTGGATGCGTCGTAGCGGTTTTGTGGATTCTGTTGTTGTCGACGT
>JAHEAM010000386.1 GCA_024642765.1 Planctomycetaceae bacterium | reverse complement strand
CGTCCAAACGTCGTTAGGAAATAGTTTGACGTATTTCCATCGGCGATTTGAACAGCCCGGGCACCCAGTGGAAGGCCACGAAACTTGTTTTCAGTTTGCGTCACCGAACTGATCACGTCCAACATCACTTCAGAACGGATGCGGCGCAGAGTCGCATGAGAGAAATTGTTGAGATCGCTTTCATTTGTATCGTTTGTGATCGTCGAAAGTTGATAGGTTCTAGAGTTACAAATGTCGCGAACCAATCTCTTAAAATCGAAATCGTATTCGGTAAATTTTTTGCCCAGTTCACTAAGTAGTTCTGGATTCGAAGGCGGATTTGAAACACGGACGTCGTCGACTTCGTTTACAATTCCGCGACCCAAGAAGTGGGCCCAGACGATATTTGCAAGGTTCTGCGAAAACATTTTGTTTTCTTTGGAGACGAGCCACTCGGCCATGATCACACGTCGGTCTTTGCCGGCCACGTCGGGCGTGGCACCACCAAGAAATTTTGGCGGCATAACTGCTTTTGTCACTGGGTGATTGATTTCTCCAGACCCTCGATTGAAAACGATTTGTTCGCGTGGGTCTGTTGCGGGTTTGCGTCCGATTTGCGAGAAGAACGCTGCGAATTGATAATAATCGTCCATTGTCCAACGATCAAATGGATGGTTATGGCATTGTGCACATTGAATGCGTGCACCCAAGAATACTTGAGCGACGTTTTCCGAGACCTTCAAGTTGTCCTGTTCGTTTTGGTAGTAATTGGTCGCCGCATTCGTAAAAGTTCCGCCTTCGGCGCCTAGCAGGCTGCGAACCATTTGATCCACGGGCACGTTGCTCGATACCTGTTGTTGCAGCCAGTTGTAGTACAGCAAGGTAGCCTTGTAACTGACCTGTTGCGTCGAGCGAATTTGAAGAAGCTCCGACCACTTCATCACCCACATCTCTACGAACTCTTTGCGTTCAAGAAGCATGTCGATGATTTGAGCTCGTTTGTCGGGAGCTTGGTTGGAGGCGAATTCGATTACTTCGTCGCTCGATGGCATGATGCCCGCGATATCGAGATAAACACGTCGGAGGAATTGTTCGTCAGTACAAAGTTCTGACGGGTTGATCCTTAAGTTCTTGAGTTTCGAATTGATTAGTGTATCGACATAATTGTTTTCGGGTGGAGCACTCCATTCGAAGGAGAGGTCTTTAGGCAATACGATAAAATGCACGCCCTCAGTATGGGTGCCGAAGCGAGCCATCACAAACGCTTCGCCGCGATTCTTCGCAGTGACGTGCCCCTCTTGATCAATCCCCGCCGAGTTATCATTGCTGGTCATGAAGTATGCCAGAGACGTCACATCACGATTCGTTCCATCCTCGTAGGTTGCCCGAACGGAAATTTGTTGGGATTCGCCCTCGCCATTAAGCACGCCACCTTTTGGAAAAACCTCGATTCCAGTCACTGCGGGAACGGGGCCCGAGTCGTTGGGAGCGCCCGATTCAAGCCAACGCATCAACGTTCGATAATGCTCGCTTTCGCGATTCATCAAGCTACCACCCGAATGCGATACGTCGCCAGTCGCTTTGTTTACCAACAAACATTCGGTTGGAATCGCAAGATTCACGCGGCGTCCTGGCATCTCGCGTGTAAGGCGCTCGTAGTCACCCACTGCATCAAAGCCATAGAGCGAAAGGCGAAAGCCATCTTTTCCTCGTGCGGCACCATGGCAACTACCCGAGTTGCAGCCCGTTTTTGAAAAGACTGGCATTACGTCATTTTTGAAACTAATCGGCGGTGAAATAGCTGCGTTCGCAACAAGAATAGGAATAGTGACAACAAAATCTTCGAACGAAACGCTAATCGCAGTTTGCCCATCGGCCACGGGATAAATCCGCGTTCCCTCACAGCGAGCAATGTTCGTGTCGGTAATGGCAATTTTGATTTTATCCGTCGCATCCGTCGTCAAGCCGTTGCTCCATTCGACTTGGGCGACGAGACATTGTAAATCAAGAGCCGAGCTGAGATTGATGGTTTCCGGATAGACCTTCATGGCGGACATCACCGCTGGAGGCGTAGACGTCGCTGCGGATTTCCCGTCTTTCTCATCATCATCATTGTCCGTACTCGCCACTGTGGGGTTGGCAATGGGCGACGATGCGTTCGACGCTCTCGTATTTTGCGGCAACATCACAAGGCAGACAATGGTTGCGAGCATCCATGTGCCTATCGCCCCATTCCCATTCGGTGTGCAACGTAACGTATTTTTGATTGTCATCATCAACTCGTATTAAAGATTCAATAATTCATGTGCAAAGCGATTCGAAATCTATTTTTGGTTTTCAGCGCCGTCGCCGGAAGAGCGCACGCGTTGCCGCAGTTGTTCTAAACGCGACAACGGTTTGGGTGCCGCTGGTGTTTCAGGTGCAGGCTGCGTGGGGGCAGCGACCTCCGCTACGGGCATTGGTGGCGGTGGATTGACTTGCAACTCAGTTCGACCCGTTGCAGAAATCACTTGCTCACCAGCGACAGGGATTGTCAACTGACAAAAAAGTGTTTTGTGTTGCCCAACGGGGACTTGGTCGGTTGTAGGTAATGTGAAAATGATTTCGGTCGTATCCTTCGTGAACTTTTGAGGTTCGGCAGCAACGTTTGGCGGCAAGCCCAATAGTTCAAGCGTTGCCTCACCTTCAAAAGGCGTCAATTGTTCCAGCGTACAAATCAATTGGGCCGATTGGCCTTGGTCACAACCGGCACGAGGGACAGTCGCCCGCACTAACGGTTCAGCTATCGTCAAATCTGCGAGTTGCGTGCTGACCCACAACGCTCCTCCGTCGACCGCCGAATTCCCAATCACATAGATGGGCCAGATACCCAACTGTGCGTTGGCGTTTGCATTGAGCGTATAGTAGGCCTCGTTTTGCCCTTCAGGAATTGTCACCTGGTTCGTTGTCCCGAGTCCTGGTGGTCGAAACGGGAACTGCAAATTGATCGGCGCAGCGAAGCCTTCGTCTCGCGTTACCACGATTTTGATGTTCAACGTACCGTCGCGAACCAAGGGAGCCTGTGGCTGAACCATTTCCAAACGAAACGGAGCTGGCTTTGTAATGGCCATTGCCAGTCGTTCCACTGTGCAGCCGTAATAACGAGTGTTGTTAGGTTCGCCGTTTGCGAAATCCGCAATATTGGAAAAGCCGCCGCGCAAGTCCCTGTTTTCGTCGACTAACTTAGCTTGCAAGTCCACGAGAGAACCCGACATTTCAGCCGTTGCATCGGCTTCGAAAACAACAGGCATCGAAGCCAAGTTTGCGACCATCGGTTTCCAGGTCATGTGAATGCCTGGTGGTAAGGAATCCTCAAGCAACGCGAGTTCACCACCAAAATCCTCACGTGTTGCATTGATCAACGTCGCAAACCGATTTCCTTGCGGCACGGAGATCGACTGTCGGTCTTGGCTGTAACGATCGACACGAGGAATACTGATACCTAGTTTCGCGGTGACTGGACTCAATTCGATACGATAAACGAAGTCTGATTGACCGCGTTTCAAATGGTCGTAGACGCGAACGAAATATTTTCCGTCCTCGGGGACTTGGAATCGAATATAACTGTCCGGCCCACGTGAATCGTCGTTGCCCACCACATGACTCTTGTCCGAGGCCTTGAAAATATTCATCACGGGATCAAGACCGGAACCGATTCGTTTTGCAAAACATTCGACCTCCCAAACTTGGTCTTTCTTGGCTTCAAACAAATAGAAGTCGACATCGCCGGGTTGCTCAATAATGCCATTGAGAGAGTGAGGCAACGCGACGGCCATTTCGCCGTCCATTGAATCGTTGGGTTCGGCTTCGATAAAGTTTGGCAGTTCATTAAGGCGAAACGGCATCGCTGAAGGGCACATCCCGGATTCCGTATCCAAAATCAATCCGGGTCGAAAGCCAGCCACCGCGGGCAATGTTACTGTTTGGTTGATGTCACCTGTCGGGTCGCCGATGAACCGCAAGTCGATAGCTTGAGCGAGGGGACCTCCTGCGGGGAAGACAGCCGTTGGTCGCGGAAAATTGCCAACGTGCAATCGATAACGGCAGGCATCGCTACCTCCATACGATGTCTCGCGAACGACGATCGTGTAAGTCCCATCTTCGGGGGCGATGATTGAGACAAAAGAATCTTGGTCAAAAAGTGCCGTGTCATCGCTGACGGCCAATTCGAATCGACTTTCGTCCATAATCGCAACAAACGGATCGAACAATGTGCCGAGTCGAATGGCTTCGACTTCAGCAGAGATTCGGTCGCC
>JAHEAM010000385.1 GCA_024642765.1 Planctomycetaceae bacterium | reverse complement strand
CGCCATGACATCGTAAGATCAACTCGATTGCGTCGTTCATGCCCAAGGGGACGTTTTTGGATAATGTGGTCAGCACATTGGCTTCCTGGCGCAGGACGTCTGCAGCGGCACGAAGTCGTTCGAATGGCAATACATTGACGTTCCGGTCAGTCAACGGAGCCGCGCTCATCATGCTACCTCTTTCAATTCCGAGTCTCGTAAGCGTCGATAGACCTCGCAACGTTGCATCAATTCCGCATGAGTTCCACAATCGACAACTTTGCCCTCGTCCATAACCAAAATTCGATCGACCAATTCCAAAGTCGACAATCTGTGAGTAATCATGATCGTCGTGCGACCCTTTATAAATTCCTTGAGCGTTTCGTGGATTAGGATTTCACTTTGAGGATCGATTTGACTAGTTGCTTCGTCGAGCAAGATAATTTTCGGGTCTTTGAGAATCGCACGCGCCAACGAAATCCGTTGCCGTTGCCCACCAGAAAGTTTTCCGCCGTGTTCGCCAATTTCTGACTCATAGCCCTCAGGTAATTCGCGAATGAATTGATCGGCGTGTGCTCGCCGCGCGGCGTTGACCACCTCGAGTTGGCTGGCACTCGGCGAGCCGTATCGAATATTGTTTTCGACCGTATCAGCAAACAGCATCGTGAGCTGAGTCACGTAGCTGGTTCGTCGCCGCAATTGTTTAAAGTTGAGCTGCCGGAGGTCATGACCGTTGAGCGTGATCTTGCCTGAGCTCGGGTCGAAGAATCTTGGAAGAAGATTGATCAACGTGCTTTTCCCGCAGCCGTTGGGTCCGATAATAGCCAGCGACGTTCCGGCGGGGACCTCGAAACTCACGCCCTTCAGAATCGGGCGATTTGGTTCATAACCAAACCAAACATCGTGAACGCATAGCGTTAGCGGCTCGTTTTTGAGATCAATCGGATGGGTTGGATTCTTAATCGTCGGGACTTGGTCAATTAGCGGAAAAACACGTTCGGCAGAAACCATACCTGCCTGAAGTGAGCCATAAACGTCCGACATTTTTCGCAATGGATCGGCAACGCCACAGAGGAACGCGAAAAAAGTGATGACTTCGCCCATGCTCATTGGCGTATCGGCCAGTCTAATGCCAAATAGCATTACGGCTCCATTGATAACCAAATAGCCGCCAGCGAGCACTGCCAGTCCTATGATGCTAACGCCCAACAACTCGTTGTTCACCCGTGCCAGCGCACCGTAAAGCGAAATTTTCATTGCGCGTCCGTAAACGTCTTTGGCCACGACTTGGAATCGCGAACGCTCGTGGTTCTCCATCGTGAAGGCTTTGACGACTCGCGAATAAGTCAACGCCTGATAAAGTCGGTTAAGCAGCTTGGCGGATTCTTCCATGGCGCGTCGATTAGCACGTTTCGTTGAACGCGCTAACACGAGCATCAAATAGATCGCTACCGGACAGACCAAAAGTGAAAACAGCAGCAGTCGCCAATTGATTAAGGCGGCGCCGCCTAGACAAACGAGCATTTTCAATGGTTCGCGTAAGGTCTTCCCAAGCAAGTTGGTTATTGCCGTTCCAATCATGTTCGTTTCGCCGCGAATTCGACTGATCAAGTCGCCAGTTCCTTTGACGTCCAACTCGCTGAGTTCCATGCTTAAAACATTTCGAAAAACATCGTTTTGCAAGTCTAAAATCGTGCGTTGTCCAACTCGTGCGACGAGCATCATGTTGCCGATCAGAAAGACACCACGCAAGAAAGTGGCAGTCAATAATAGACAAATAATTACGACCAACGTTTTAAAAGGGTCGTTTGGCGCATAGCGATCAATCCAAGGCCTCAGCCATTGGGCTCTTGCAACTTCCCGTCCGTTGGCATCAATGTCTGCCTGTTTGGCCCGCAGTTCTTTGACGAGCAACTCACGATTCGAGGCGGGCTGTTCGTCGATGGACGCGCAGATTTTAGCCATGTCCGTCGATAAATTCTCGATACGAGTCTCGTATTGTTGAATTTGTTCGTCCGACCATTCGTGCAGTGTTTTGCTGCGAAGGACAACTTCCACGAATGGGTAGACGGCACCTAAATTGGCGCCCCAGCACAAAGCTACCATTACCGAGCAAATGAAGGATCCAAGAATCGAATATCGATACTTAAACGCTTTTACGATCGCACGTCTGAGGTTGCCCATTTTTTCTTTCGCTTCCTTGCCGTCATTTGTCTACTTTTCCGCAGTAAACCTATGACTTTTGTAACTCGCTGGCACTAAAATCCACAATAGCAATCCTCATAGAAAGCTACGGAAAGCTCCTCCAATTCAAAAACGGCCCAATTTTCGGTTTTTTGCCGGCGACATTTTCGAGAAATGTGCTACTAGACTAAATACTTGATAGGTTTGGAGACGTGAATCGTCAACCAATATGCAAGTGATCTTGTTGAAAATAAAAGTGTCCTAAACGGATTGGGTGAATAGTACCGAGAGGCAAGAATGTCAAATATATTCAAAAAACTCGTGCAGAAATTTACATTTCGTGGAACGGTTCAGTGGATTGGTGTCCGCCCTGCAAAGTTGAAGCCTATGGTTGAATTGCAAAGTGTTTGGTGTTCGATTACCGGCGGACTAGCAGGCGATCGATACTCCGGCGGAGCAAACGGCACGCGAATGGTAACGCTTTTTCAAAAGGAACACTTGGACATCATTGCTGGGTTAATGCAACAACCCACGATTCGTCCAGAACAAATGCGCAGGAATATTGCGGTATCAGGAATTAACCTGCAAAGTTTAAGAGACCAACAATTCCAAATCGGAGAAGTTATCCTACAAGGCACAGGACTATGTCAGCCTTGTAGTCGTATGGAAACCACTATCGGCAAGGGTGGTTATGCGGCGATGTCCGGTCACGGCGGCTTGACCGCGACCGTTATTAGAGAAGGTCAGATAAACGTGGGCGACCAAGTGCTGCTGTGTGCCGATTGAGTTTACGCTCATTGAGTGAAATAATGCCGCTTGGTCGCTTTTTAGTTACGCGTTTTTAGACTCGCAACTGCTCGTCTGGATTGGCGTTTTTGGGGTAACGATCTCGAATCGGTATTACGATCTGCTCTTCGAACTCATGGACCTGTTCGGGAGCGCGACCCACGAACTGCTTGGCGTCTAGCAGCGCTTCAATGTCGATCGTGGAAAAGGCTCGATCGGCCTTGAGTCGCGAGAGAAGATCGTTTGGTTTTCCTTCCATTTTTATTTCTCGCGCTGCGGCTTGACTATGCTCTCGAATCCGTTCGTGGATTTCCTGCCTGTCGGCACCTGCTTCCACGGCCGCCATCATGATGTTTTCAGTGGCCATGAATGGCAATTCTTGTTCAAGGTTCTTTTGAACAACATTCTCATAGACAACCATTCCGGACACAATGTTTTCAAGTAATATCAAGATGGCGTCGGTCGCCAAAAAGGCCTGAGGCAGCACGAGTCTGCGATTAGCGCTGTCGTCTAAAGTGCGTTCCATCCACTGGGTCGCCAAAGTATTTGCTGCACTCGATTGCAAGCTGATTACGAAACGAGCAAGCCCGCAAATTCTTTCACTGCGCATTGGGTTCCGCTTGTAGGCCATCGCCGACGATCCAATTTGTTTCGATTCGAACGGCTCTTCGATTTCTTTACGGTGAGCGAGGATACGCAAGTCGGTTGCCATCTTGTGCGCCGATTGTGCAATTGCTGAAAGGACATCGAGGACTTGCACATCAACCTTACGTGAATAGGTTTGGCCCGTAACGGCATAGGTGTGCTCGAAGCCGAAAGCGTCGGCAATAGCTTGATCAAGTGCCTTTACTTTTTGGTGATCGCCACCAAAGAGTTTTAGGAAACTCGCTTGTGTGCCGGTTGTGCCCTTCGCTCCTCTCGCTTTTAAACGCGATTTGACGATTTCCAAGGACTCCAGGTCCATAACAAAATCGTAGTTCCAAAGACACGCTCGCTTGCCAACGGTTGTCGGCTGAGCGGCTTGCAAGTGCGTGAAGGCTAGGCAGCTCAAAGAGCGATGCGTCAATGCGAAATCAGCCAATCGTTGAATTACCGTAGCCAGTCGTTGGGCAACGAAATCCAATCCGTCTCGGATCAGGATTATGTCGGTGTTGTCGGTGACAAAACAGCTCGTTGCTCCAAGGTGGATGATGGCGCGGGCCAACGGGCAGACATCGCCAAACGCATGCACATGGGCCATTACGTCATGCCGAAGCTCTTTCTCGTATTTGTTGGCGGCTGCGAAATCAATATTGTCGACCTGCGCCTCCATCTCGTTAATCTGG
>JAHEAM010000384.1 GCA_024642765.1 Planctomycetaceae bacterium | reverse complement strand
CTCGGATGGAAGCACGACGACCCACGCCTGATGTATGGAATCAAGTGGTTGTTGACGAAAAACTTGCCTAGCGCCGACGACGCCAATTTGTATTATTGGTATTACGGCACACAAGTGATGCACCATTACGGCGGGAAGGAATGGGAGACTTGGAATCGTGCGCTACGGGATCGTTTGGTCTCGATGCAATTGACCGAAGGGCGATTTGCTGGCAGTTGGGACCCTGACGATTTCACATACGGCGACAACGGTGAGCGAATTTATACGACGGCGTTTGCAGTTTGTACGTTAGAGGTTTATTATCGCCATCTGCCCATTTTTCGTAAAATCGATTTGGATTAACTTCACAGCAGGTCCATGATGACAGGAAATTCTGAATCCCTGTGGCGACTACGGCAGTCTGTGTTACGTTTTGAGTCGCGCGCGTTGTTAATGGGGATTGTGAATGTAACGCCTGACAGTTTTTCAGATGGTGGGAAATGGTTCGATGCGAAACATGCGATCGAACACGGAATGCGATTGGCTGAGGAGGGAGCAGCGATTCTCGACATTGGCGGTGAAAGCACACGTCCCTATAGCGAACCGGTTTCGCCGGCTGAACAAATCCGGCGAGTTGTTCCCGTGATCGAAAACCTGCGGGGTCGCATTAACATTCCCATTTCGATCGACACGTCAAACGCAGAAGTTGCTGCAGCAGCCATCGCAGCCGGTGCCGAAGCAATCAATGATGTTACAGGCCTCGATGGCGATCCCGAAATGCTAGAGCTCGCCGCGCGAACCCAAGTCGGCGTGTGTGCGATGCACATGCAGGGCACTCCTCAAACCATGCAGGATCAACCGCAATACAACAATTGTGTTGAGGAAATTGCTGCTTATCTTCAATCACGCTATGAAATGCTAGTCGCAGGCGGGATCGCTAAAGAACGTATTTGCTTGGATCCAGGAATTGGATTTGGAAAAACCCACGAGCACAATTGGGAGCTAATCCGCAATGCTAAACGTTTCTTGAGTTTACCGGCGCCGATCTTGGTCGGGCATTCTCGCAAGGGGTTTGTTGCCCAAGCGATTGGCAACAAGGAACGCAATCGAGACGCTGGAACTCTCGGCATCAGTTTGTACCTAGCGGAACAAGGGATTCATCTTTTGCGGGTGCACGAGATTCGCAGTACACTGGACGCGTTCACGACATTTCGACTGGCGAAATATTCACGTTAAAGCGGAATACTCTACCTGACCTGCACTTTCAAAATAAAGCGGAAGGGTGTTTGCGTGCGGAGCAATCATCAGGATGGACACAATCCGCACAATAAGTGAATCGTGCAAGCCCGCTAAAATGCAATTCTATATGAGACGTATTTGCACGTTGCGCCGCCAATTGTTTATTTGCAGATTGTGCCCGATGCGATAATCAAAGGAGTCATAGCTCGTGCATCATTAGTTCGATGCGCTCGAAATGGATTTCAAATTCGAACAGAGGATGTTCACAATGACACGCAGCGCCGCAATCATGTTGCTATTCGCTGGATTTCTGAGCACTTGGACTATGGCCGCAGAAGCGCAAGTAATGCAGCAGCGTCACTGGACGAACCCACTTCAACCACTGCAGGGGACAGGCCGTTTCTTGGGGCTTGGCTACAGCTCTGGATATCATTGGCGCAATCCTGGTCCAGACGTTGACTACTACAACCCTTACAACGCGCGCAACTCCGTTCAAGTCGCCAATAACTTTGGTTCTGCTGTACCCTACAGCCAACCCTATTACGGAAACACATTTCAATCACAACAGTTGACGCCAACGCTACCAAACGTGCGCCAACAATTTGTTCCGGGTAACTTTGAGTCCAAAGAAACAAAACCCACGCCGGCTGCGGATGAGTTTCGACACGGTCGTAAAGGGGCTCATGGCGAAGAAATCGACAACAGCCCGATGCCTGCAGAACTTTTACCACCCGGAAACGTTTTGTTGAAACTTTAGTGGTAACTCTACTGCGATTGGCCGATTGGTGTGCGTGTTTCGGCTACCGTGTGCAATGAACATCGTGTTTTCAAAGCAACTCGCAAACGTTATCGATTAAAGCCGGCAGACAGCGCAACACCTCGAAAGGCGAAGTCGTCTGTCGGTGAGTTTGGCGTTCCACCACCCAGCCAAACCTGGTTGAGAGCCGCGAGTCGTACATAATAACTTCGGTTCTCGGCGTAATTGTAGCTGTATTGTATGCCCGCCATCACGTCAAACATCGTTACGACTTCGTCGGCACCTGTCCGGCGAGTAACAATCGTATCCGACAAATTCACGAACTGATCACGGTTACCAAGTAACAAAGAGCCGGACGCGGCACCAATCAATTCGAGTTTCGTATGTCCCATTGGCCGGTAATACTCGATTCCAAAATGCGGCCCAAACCCCCGGAAATCGGTCGTGTTCAAAAGAGCACCGGTGATCGCTCCGGACGAGTCGTTGGTGATCGCACGCAGTTCTTCAGCGATACTTGCATAGCGAAATCCCAGCATTCCGTTGATGCGAGAAATGGGAAACTTCGCTTCCTTGAAAACACAAAACAGCATGGAGTGAACTTCAAGTGCTTGTGCAACGGTGAGCCGGTCACCAGCATTGGCGGTTGCCAATATCGCTGGCGAATCGAACCCAAGCACATCGACGCTTGAGACGCCTTGAGTGATGCCGTTCGAAACCATGCTGATTGGATTCGAACCGTGATCGAATTCGAAGTACTGAAGCTCCGCACCTGGGCCGTACTTGGATTCGAAACCTAGGCGAATGCGGGGCGCTGCTTCGAACGCATGGTCCGCCTGAAATGACTCACCAAACACGGGGCCTTGAGAACGTAAGACCGCATTGTTGTTGTAGCTTGGCCGCAACATCCAAAGCTCAGCCATCCCGAAAAACCGACCCGTAGCGATGATTTCTTTCATCGGTGGGTAATGTTTTTTCTTTTCTTCGAAGGGAAACTTTTCGCCGTTGTCGAACGGAAGTCCTCGATGTATCGGCTGCCCAAACCCGTAACCGCGTTCATGCATCGTTTGGGGCTGATAATAGGGCATGATGCTACCTTGAGTCGGTTCGCGAGGTTGACCAAGTCCGTTAAGAGGATTGTAGTTCTGCGAATCAGGCAAATCGAGTTGGTCGGGATCGATCACCGCTTGGTAGGCAGACGACTTGGGCAATTTAGGATTAGCAAAAGTCGATGCCGACGCAATTGGGACTTGTGATCGATCACTGTGAGGCAACGCATCATTTCGAATCGTGTTCTGGCCTTCAGACCGAACAGAATGAGGCGTCTCAGCATTTGAATTGGGCACCCAATATTGCGGCACTCCACCCCAATGTGGTGGTGACATCGCGCGAGCCTCGTCTGATTGACTCATCCCTGAATCGCCAAAGTAAATGTTGCCAGCAGGATTTTCAGTCGTTTGTCGTTGGCCATTTTCTGACCATTGAATGCGGCCCCCATTTTGTGCCGTGCTTTGGTAGTAAGTACTTTGGTTATCGTCGTAAGACGGTTGGTTTGACTCAGTCGAGCGATTTTGGAGCGGAGGATAAGGGGTTGGCAGTATTTGTTTTGCCAATATGTTGCCCATGCACGAAACGAACACCAATATCGCGATTGGCAATACGGGTAACAGGGTTCGTTGAGACTTCAAAAAAAATGGCATGGACCGCAGCTAGCAACAAAAATTGAGACCCCCCAAGAGAATGATTGGGAGCCGCCTATTCGTTACCATCGGTCAATCCGAACGAGACCCTAGAATCGACATAAACCGAACCGGCCAACACACCTGACTGACATCAACGCCTTAACCCAGTCAAATCCCGCAACCGCTAAATTCTGCCAAGCGGATGACAGATATTCACTGCGGCACTAATTGGTTTTCGTCCGAATCGAGGTAAAGGTTGTTGGTGACATATTCGCGGAGATTCTACAGAATCGGATGCTGCGCGAAAATGATTGGGCTAGTTTTGGCGAAACTATCGCTGCGATTTGCTCTTCCGCCCGAACGGTTTAGAACTCCGCGTTGCCGGGGGTTCTCGGGAATGGGATTACGTCTCGGATATTGGCCATGCCGGTAACGAACTGAACAGCGCGCTCCAGGCCCAAACCGAATCCCGCGTGTGGCACCGATCCGAACCGTCGCAAATCCAAGTACCACCAATAGTCGTCTTCGGGCAAATGTTGCGCTGCCATTCGCGTTTTCAAGATGTCCAGGCGATGTTCACGCTGGCTACCGCCGATGATCTCACCCACTCGAGGTACTAA
>JAHEAM010000021.1:14236-16243 GCA_024642765.1 Planctomycetaceae bacterium | reverse complement strand
CTGCCCAGGGTCTCCGATCCAATTGCGAAACCACACAGGCCCGCAGCGACAGCCGAAGCCGAACCGGCACTTGATCCCGAGGAACCTCGTTGGGGATTCCATGGATTATTCGTACGTCCCCCAAACCACTCGTCGCCCATCGCCAGCGCACCCAAACTAAGCTTACCGACCAGTACGGCTCCCGATTGCTCCAACCGATCAAAAACCGTCGCTGAGCGATCGGCAACGTTTTCCCGGCGCGCAGGAATGCCCCACGTCACCGGGTAGCCCTTCACCGCAATCAAGTCTTTCGCACCCCAGGGGATTCCATGCAGCGGTCCGCGATAACGTCCGAGTTCGATTTCGCGGTCCGCCCGCTCAGCTTGTTGAAACGCAAGGTCTTCCGTCAAATTCACAACGCATTTCAATACGGGGTCGAATTTTTTGAGACGATCAAGATAAAGCCCTGTGAGTTCAAGGCTCGTGATTTGACGACTGCGAATCAACTCGGCTTGTTCGAAAATGGGCAGGAAAGCCAACTGTTGGTCGCTCGGTCTTCCCGCAATCGTTGACGTCGCGGGCAAACAAATTTCAGTTGCTGCCTTCGTCTGTGCCGGACGCTGCAAGCCCTTGAGCGGAACAAATGCCAATGCCATCGGCATACTTTCGTCGAGTGGTACTTGGCGCAGTGAGTCTAGGGCCGAGATTTTTGTTTGGACTGCTTTGACAATAGCCTCTCGCTGTTGTTGGTCCAAGTTAACGCCGGTGATCCACTCAGCGTTGAGTAGCGTTTCTTGAGTGATGTCGCCCTTGACCTCGACCTCCTGCGCAACCGCACGCCCGAACGCGGTACTCGCCAAACCAAAGGGAACAAGTGCAAGAAGAACGTCGCGACGGCTTGGCATGATGTCGGTATCCAGGTACGGAGTCTAAGCAAACAAATCCGTCCTCCATTCTAGTCAAACACGCCTTCCAAAGTGAACCGAAGGCCGTAAGGCCCTGGAGTATCGCATCCGCATCACCCTAATAGACTCGAAATTCCAAACGGCAATCCAGATAAAGCTAGGCTGGCTGGAGTCGGAAAAGGATGCAGAGGTTCAAAAGCAGGGATGCTTGTGGCCACACCTGATTTTTTTGGGTGCTTCGTGTTATTCGTGGTCAAAAAACGACGCACCATTAAACGACAATGGCCACGAACAGCACAAATACTCTTAGTTGTTGGATTGAGTTTCAAGCTTGTTGACCAAGTCCCTAGGCAAGCTGAGTTCAAGGGCCAAGCGGTCGAGGTAGTTTCGTTCCGTGGGGTCTTGGGCGTCGATTATCAGTAGCGATGTGATATAGACCTCGCTGGCAGCGGCGATCGAATCGGCGTCTTTGGCCAATTCAGCCAGGCTGGCGGGGCGATTGATTTCCGCCTGGACAAAATCACTTTCGGCTGCCGTCAGGTTGAGTTTTTGAAATTCACTCTGAATGCTCGCGCGTTCTTTGTCGTCGATGTGGCTGTCAGCATTGGCGGCTGCGATCATGGCTCTCAACAGCAGTTTAGCGCGTTTCGACTGGGCGTCGCCGGTCAATTCGCCGATCGGAGTGCCCGTTTCGCTAGTGGAACCATCCGGGCTCCAATTCTTGTAGGCCGTGTAGCCCAACATGCCGATCGCCGCTAAGCCACCGACCTTGAGCAATGGCCCAGCAACTCGTCTTCCCAAACTTGTTCCCAACAACAAAGCCAACACACCCCCTGCCGCCGCACCTTTGCCCAAGTTCGAGATGGCTTTGTCCCGATCGGGTCCCGATTCGGGTATCCCAAGACCCTTTTCAGCGAGTTCCTGACCGCGTTTCGCAAGGTCTTGTCCGGACTGAAGCAATTGGTTGAGTAGGTCTTTGACGTTCATGTTGTTCCATTCGTTTAAAAAGATGCCGAAATTTTACCGCAGGCACAACCGGATTCAAAGGTCGTAGTCGTAGGGTGCGTTGCAACGCACCTTGCTGGGAACTATCCGTTGGGTGCGTTGCCACGCACCAATCTTG
>JAHEAM010000021.1:13356-14226 GCA_024642765.1 Planctomycetaceae bacterium | reverse complement strand
TTATGGGATGTCAACAAGTTCTCCGCTCACACGAGATCAACCATGAACGATTCCCTTTTCACCATCGCTCCCCTCATAAGTGAATTTGCATGTTACGTGGGCAGAATCAGCTTCGTTTTCTGTTCGATCATTGCGGGGGCGGTAGCAACCGGACAGGACGGCCCCGCTCTGCAAAGAAATCAAATCCGTTCAAGTAAAGGCTTACGAGCTTTTTACGGACTATTCAGGATCATTTATCGAGAACGGTTTGTTGGACGGGAAGAATGCGAGTGCATATTGGCGAACCAACGAAAGAGAAACGGATCAATAGACGAGCTGTCGGCAACAAAAATGAATTCCTAGATTGTGCCAAAAAAGAACTTTGCTGAAATGGTGGAAAAAAAACAACGAGTGTCGCATGGTGCGTTGCAACGCACCCTGCTGCAAGATGGAAGTCGAGAGGTGCGTTTGAACGCACCCTACCATCGTGTTTTTTGTGGTTAAAAACGACACTCCAATAGGCAACGCTTCGATCTACCATCCGGAGCCGCACCCAAAATCGATCCAACGCTCCACGGCACCGGCGTTTAACCCGTTGTTTCACCTTGGGTAAACGTACGTAATTCCTTATATTCAAGCTTGAAAACCTTCGGTTCGGCCATTTCTGACTTATCGACGAACTGATTAGCAGACGGGGTGTCTTCCTTTGTTGTGCGACGCCATTTTGCGCGCAGGTCCACTTTCAACGAACAAAAAAAAATCATGTCAACTATTGCAGATATTCCGAATCGATTTGATTTCCAAGCGGCACAACCACGTTTGTACGCGCAGTGGATGGAGCAAGGGTTCTTTCATCCCGAACCCGACCCGACGAAACGTCCGTACACGATC
>JAHEAM010000021.1:2344-13346 GCA_024642765.1 Planctomycetaceae bacterium | reverse complement strand
CCAATGTCACGGGCGCCTTGCATTTGGGTCACGCCCTCAACAACACTCTCCAAGACGTCATTATTCGATTCAAACGCATGCAGGGTTTCAACGCGCTCTGGATGCCCGGCACCGATCACGCTGGCATCGCGACTCAAGCCGTCGTTGAGCGTCGTATTAAAGAAGAAGAAAACAAAACGCGTCATGACTTGGGCCGCGAAGAATTGGTGAACCGCATATGGGCTTGGAAGGCCGAATATGAAAAACGCATCTTGGGCCAACTCCAACGACTGGGCGCCAGTTGCGACTGGCAGCGAACTCGCTTCACGCTCGACGACCAATGTGCCCGCGCCGTTCGCCACACTTTCTTCGATCTCTTCAACAAAGAACTCATCTACCGCGGTAAGCGCCTCGTTAATTGGGACACTTCATTGCAAACGGCCGTTAGCGACGACGAAGTCTTCTCGCAAACCGTGAAGGGCAGCTTCTGGCACTTGAGATACCCGGTCATTAACCCGCAGCCCGGGGAACCCGAGTTTGTCATCGTTGCCACGACGCGGCCGGAGACGATGTTAGGCGACACGGCCGTTGCTGTTCATCCGGATCCAGCCCGCGCGCTCGACAAGATCGAAAACGAATTGAACGAAAAGCTTGCGAAGGCTTCGAAATCCGAACGCGCCGAAGTTGAGGCGGCGATCGAATCGATTAGGCAGCGCCGCGAAACACATCTCGCGTCGCTCAAGCTGCTCGCCAAAATGGCCAACAGCGGCCGATGTCTGCGATTGCCGCTGGCCAATCGCGAGATTCCGTTGATTACCGATCAATGGCCGAAACCCGAACTGGGCTCCGGCTGCGTAAAGATCACTCCGGCCCACGATCCCAATGACTATGAAGTTGGCAAGCGTCACAATCTGCCGATGATCAACATCCTCAATTCGGACGGCACACTCAACGCCGAGGCTGGTTCGTTCGAAGGCTTGCCGCTTGCTCAAGCCCGCAAAAAAGTCGTTGCCGAATTGGACGCGGCCGGGCTGTTGGCAGAGGTTGAGGACCGCGAAATTGAGCAGCCCTTTTCCGATCGCAGCAAGACTCCAATCGAACCACTTCTGGCTGATCAATGGTTCGTTCGTATGGCAAGTCTCGCACAGTCGGCGATGAACGCCGTTGCTGATGGTCGAGTCACCATTCAACCGGCCCGTTACCAACGCGGCTACATGGACTGGCTCGGTGAAAAACGTGACTGGCCCGTTTCCCGGCAGTTGTGGTGGGGACATCAGATTCCGGTTTGGTCATTGCCCGCTGCAACAGAGGCTGATGCCGAACGCGACACAGCGCGTCTGCAAGCCCTCGCTCACTTTAACGCCAGCAATATCTCAATTCAAACCGAACTCGATGAAGAAACCGATGTCGAAAAACGCACGCGATTGAATCTTCCGTTCGCGACGATTCACGTCTGTATTCGCGATGAAGACTCGCCGTTTGTCACCGAAATCGAGGCTCTCGGATTCGAGCGGCAGGCCGACGTTTTGGATACCTGGTTCAGTTCTGCCCTTTGGCCGCACAGCACCTTGGGTTGGCCCGAACAAACCGAAGAACTGAAGTACTTCTACCCTACGAACGCTTTGATCACGAGCCGCGACATCATCACGTTGTGGGTTGCGCGAATGGTTTTGATGGGACTCAATAACGTTGGGCAAATCCCCTTCGATCAAGTCTACATCCATCCGAAAATCCTCGATGGCTTCGGCGAAACGATGTCGAAGTCCAAGGGGAATGGAATTGATCCTCTCGACGTCATTGAAAAATTCGGTGCCGACGCGCTACGTTATGCGATGACAGAGTTGGCAACGGAGACGCAAGACGTCCGGATGCCTGTTCAATTCGAATGCCCCAATTGCGACGCGGCCTTCGATCAAACGAAGAAAAATCGAATCCTGCCACGTGTAGAATGCCCGACGTGCAAGAAAGAATTCGCAACACAATGGGCCAAGTCGCCCGCAGACCTCGCCCTGCCGCGTGGCACGGTGATTTCCGAACGATTTGAAGTCGCCAGGAATTTCAGCAACAAACTTTGGAACGCCGCGCGATTCGCAATGCTCCGTCTGGAGGGCTACGAGGCAGGCGCAATCGATCTCGACGCGCTGACTATCGAGGATCGGTGGATCCTCAGTCGTTTGGCGACAGTAACCGACGAAGTCACACGTGGCCTCGACGCATTTGCCTATCATGATGTTGCGAAAACATTGTACGATTTCAGTTGGGGCGACTTTTGTAGCTTTTATATCGAGATGCTGAAGGAACGTCTTTCGGATGAACAGTCGCGACCACAAGCGCAGCGGATGTTGGCGTTTGTTCTGGATCAAATTTTGCGTCTATTGCATCCGATCATGCCTTTCGTAACGGAAGAAATCTGGCAACTACTGCGCGGCATCGCACCGCAACGCGGGCTGCCGGAGTCCCGTTTCGCAAGCGAGTATCTGATCGTTGCGGAATGGCCAACCCGCGACTTGAGCTGGCAACAACCCGAGATCGAATCCCAGTTTGCGTTGTTTCAATCGGCGCTGGGAGCGCTGCGCGAAATCAGAGCGAAGCAAAACATTGCACCGAAGAAAGAATTCGACTTTGTTGTCCGTTGTGATGAGCGCGTCGCAACGCTACTCAAACAAACAGGCATCTACTTCGAGTCGATGGCGTCGGCCAAATTAACGGATGCTGGTCCAAACGTGATGGCACCCAAACCCTCCGCAAATCTCGTTTCGTCCGACATGGAAATCATCGTTGACCTAACCGGCCTGATCGATGTGGGTGCTGAAAAAGACCGCCTGGACAAGGAGATTTCCCGCTTCGCCGGATTGATCGTTGGAACGGAATCAAAATTGGCGAACGAAGGTTTCGTTGCGAAAGCACCAGCAGATGTCGTGGCGAAATTCCGCGAATCCTTGGAGCAGAACCGTCAGCAACTGACAGCGCTCAAGGCCGCGTTGGCTGACCTTGAAAAATTGGCGAAGTAAAAGATGCCTTAGTGCGACATGCGACAAGCATCTTGCAGGAAAATCGCAACCCGCAGCGTGAGCAAGGATCGTGATAAGATAAAAATCCACTCGCTTACGCTGCCGGTTTCGAAAAACGCGCAAGTTTAGAACTTGCAATTCGGGATTGTTTTGGAAGTTTCCCTTGTGCTTCCGGTTGCATTTGAACGTTCACTCGCTTCCGCTTCGGGCTTGTATACCTGGGCCCAACGTCCAAACGAGCGCTGCGGTTTGTCGTGTGCTGACTTCCTATTTGCCGTTTTCTTTGTTTGTAGGTGTCGTGGGGACGTCGATTTCGAGATCATCAATTCCCAAGTCTTCTAATTCTTTTTGTCCTTCTTTTTTGCGTTCGTCGGCGTTTCCACAACCGGTCAGCCCGATTGTCATCACACCACTGAGCAGCAAAGCCATTGCGATCAAGTATTTTTTCATCAAGTTGCCTTTTAAATTTTGAATAAGTTGATTGATTGTGAATCTCCGGGCGACGCCTCGGCGTCAAGGTCTGATTGTATCAAACATGCCATTTGAACAAACAGCAATTTTGATGCACTCTAAATCCGAGCAGCATCCGGAAGATGATAGCTCCCTCTTCTGGGTACCTACTCCTCTCTACTGTTGCCGATGCTTTCGAACTGGTTCCTGGAAATTGGCTCGTTGCCGGCGATTGATTGAAATGCGGCGATCACTTCGGATTGTTTGGCGATAGCTTTGACACGAAATTCCGCATCGACAATCAGCATTGCCTTCTCTTCCCGATCGCCTGCCTGTTGCAAATCGGGTGCTCCAGGGAGCACTGGATCGGCAACTGTCCAGGGCACAGCATTGGCATCGTCGACTTGAATCAGGATCGCGGTTCGATTCTTTTTGTCTTTGATTGCATCCAAAAGCGGAAGCGAATTCTTCGACGCGAAGTAGCTACCCTCCGCATTCACGCTACGCACTCGGGTGTGGGTTGGATTTTCAGAACCAGCCCTCGAATAAACATCTGGAATGGCTTCGGCGACTTTCATGTTGTGTTCACTTTCGGGAGCCTCGTCGAAGTGAAACTGATCGTAAAGATCTTGCTGGCCCAAGGCAGGTAGGAGTGCCACTCGCCAACTGAACACATGAACAGAACTCTCCAACAGCGGTCCATCAATCGGTAGTTTTTGGTTTTGTTCGTAATAGGTATTGAGCGCGTTGGCAATTTTTTCCATTTGAACGACTTTGTTGTTCCAAACGATCCCAATCCGAGTGTCGTTCACAATCGCTGACAACAACGGTCCGAAAGTCGTTCCGCGCATGATCTTCAATTGGACCTGGTTCTCCGTTTTGGTTGTGGACGCAAGGTTTTTTGTCCTCAGTTCATCGAACCAGGTTTCGGCTGCCTTGGGAGCTGTCGATTCGAACAACTCCAGGCCTCGGCTTGGTGGACCAGCGAGCATTCCCATGCCGCCGCCTTGTTCATTGATCGACGAATTTAGAAGTTGCGCGATCCGGTCAACTGCCTTTGGATCATCCAGTTCGATAGTCGCTGATAGCAACTCCGCGTCGTTCAAGTCGATAGTCCATTGCGCGGACTGGACAGCAATGAAATCCTCAACCGGTTCGGACATACCGAACTGCCGTGCGGTCTGCACAATCGATTGCAACATGGGCGCAATGGCTTTGAAGTCGATGGCGCCGATCATGTCTTTGTTAAAATCCAATTGGGAAACCAAGTTTTGCAGGGGTGCGTCAATCGCTTCATCCAGCGCGTGTTGCAACGCTGTTTTCGGGCCAACCAGCAAAGAGTGCGAGTCAAGCTGAACGGCAAAAAAAGGAGCAGTTGAAAGTGCGACCATCGAATCAGGAATTTCCGCAGAGTCAGGGTTTTCGTTCGCTGTAGCACGTGGTAACGTTGTTAAGTCAATGGGCAATTTGGCACTCAGGACGAAGACGAGGCCCACGTTTGCCTTTTCTCTCGACGCCAGTGTTTCCATCGAAATCATCGATTTGTCAACCAGCAACCATATCCGATCGATATTATTGAGATCTCCCCATTTTGGACCGGCGACTTCAATTGCCAGTTTCTCAACCGCGCTCCATTCCAGGTTTTTAAGTTCGGCAGTCGTTCGAATGTCTTTGGCAAGTAACGTGGTAGCCAATACAAACTCACGATTCAGGAACGGATAGGGATTCTGCCTGGCGTCAACTTGTTCCTCCTCACTAAAAACAACCGGAGGGTGAGACACAAAATTCGAAATCGCGGGTGTCGTTGTTTTCTCAGAACAACCCGAAAAAAAAACAAACAGGCCGCAGCCAATCAATACTTCGAGGCACGGATTTCGAGAATCTGATGCGATTCGCATTTAATCTCCAAGTGAATATAGGATTGGCTAATGACTCGCCAGGCGGAATGTACCCGTGAGCTCCGAGCCGTCAATTGGTACTACCGTTCTACACTTTTACCCTAAGTCGAAAGCGGTAGTTTCGAGGATTCGAACGCCGACGCCAATGGAGCCAGGTGTTCAGCGGCAACCGTTGGTGCAACAGCCACCAGGAATCGGAAACGCCGAATGACGCCTTTTTCCATTTGATTCGCGCGCAAGCGGAACGTGACCTGCAGGCCGTCTTTTTCAACGACAGTAGCGTCGCGAAAATCAGTTGAATGGCAGCAGAGAAGCCAATTCTGCTCGCCAACGACCACTGAAACATGAGTCCCGGACGGAACTGCCGCTCCCTGCGGAAACGAAAAACTCACGGATTCGATCGGCTTCATCGCCAGCGTGGATGTTTGTATCGAAAGGACGCACTCGATCCAAATGAGAGATGACGGAATCGATTGCTCGCCTAAGTCGGGGCAGAAGCGAAAGACCGAAAGTGCCTCGAGACCGTGACTTGGCGTTTCATGACTTCGAACAATCAGATCTTTTTGCCGAACGTAATGATCGACTTGATCGATCGAACGCGGCGCCAACTCCGACAACTCAAACAATCGTACCGTCTCATTCATTGTCCCTATCGTTGAAACGGCAAGGCCACGAGCCACATGGGCGACATCGAGGACACAATGCAAATCGAGGACACCATGCAATTGGCGCTGCGGTTCGTCAACTTTCGCGTTGATCGCGCAATGCGGACCGTCGATTCTCCATTCCGTTTTTTTCATTCCAATTCCTCTGCGCTAATCGGCGACTTGGGTTTCCAGGAACCTGGCCAAGCGATGGAAGTCGCTATGCTGTTTGATATACCGCACAACCGTCACCAGTGTTTTCGGATCAACCAGTTTGCTAAATGGTTCGTAGTGCAAATCGAGCTGACCTGAGACCGAAACCATTACGCCATTCAGCTTCTTTTCGGCCAGCGCGCGGTAGGCACCGACGCCGAGCTGACTCCCTAGCATCACGTCAAAAGCATGCGGTTTAGCGCAACGCGATTCGTAACCCAATTGCAAGCCCTTGATGCGCCGTTTCTTGCCAGATTTTTGTTGATAGAGTTTTGCTACCAGGTTCGTAAAGATCGCGCACAAGTTGATTTCCGAAATCGAAATATGGCCGTGGTCGTCGCGACGAACGCCTTCCAAAAAACTACTTGGCAAAAACTCAGCGAGGCCTTCTGCCAATACGATCACACCGTATTCTTTGCCTTCACGTTCCCGCGCAAGCATCGTTTTGACGATGCGTTCGACGACCAAGTCGAGATTCATAACCGCTCGAGTGACCGATTCGCCGTGTTCATTGGTTGTCGTTTCGAGGGTGCGGTATTCATCCGCGATGTCTTCGACACTGACCACAAAACTGGCTTCGCCTGCGATCGCTGCCCCATACGCAAGCCAGCCTGCGCTGCGCCCCATCGTTTCCGCGATAAAATACGAGCGGGTCACTTCCGCATCATAAATCAGATTCCGCAACTCTTGCGCTAAGAAGTCGACAGCAGTGAAAAACCCAAACGTGAAATCGATCCCGTGATAGTCATTGTCGATCGTTTTTGGCAAATGTACGACCGGGATCGTATGATCGTTGCCGTCGAGTTGTTCTTGGTAAAGCTTGAATTTGTTTGCTGTTTTAAGTGTGTCGTCGCCACCGATCGAAATCAAGGCGTCGACATTAATCGATCGCAAGGCATCGTACACGTTCTTGAGCGGGGCCACTTTTTCGGTATTCGAAAAATCTTCGGGGCAATTGATGTACTTACCAGGGTTCGTGCGGGCGGTACCAATCATGATGCCCTGTGAATTCCGCGTTCGAGATAAGATTTTCGGTGTTAGGTGCAGATAATCACGGCCCTCGATCAATGGCTTATCCGGTGAATACTCCGCCAACGAAGAATAGCCGTGGCGAATTCCAACGACTTGAACGCCAGCACGGATAAACGAAGTGGCCGCCGCAGAAATGACAGCATTGGCCGCCGGTGCAGGTCCACCCGCAAACAAAATGGCGACTCGGTCAAACAAAATCTCGGGTCGTTTAGGCGACGAAAGGCTATTGGACAAGGTTATTTTCCTTTGGCAATCGAACTGAATTCTATGTTTGGCGTCGTCCGCAAGTTGGACTGCAGATGTTCGTGAAGGGCTTGATTCTAAAACGAATGAGGCGTTTGACCAAGTGACAGCACGCGCTGCAACCTTCTGAGACCCAATGTGGATTGAGTTGCTGTCACTAACAGACGAGCCGAATGGTCTCGTATGGTTACCAATGGCAAAAACATCCCCCATCGGCTGGACCCAATGGGATTCACATGGCAATTAATAGCAGTCAACTCAATCGCAATTCTGGGTTTTTGGCGTTGGGAAAAAGCACTCGATTTGCTAATGTCCGCCCGCGGAGTTGAATTTTGGGTTCCTCGATTCAGAGGATTGCCAAGAATCTTTGGATGAGACGACACAAGGGAGAACCCGTAATGAAATGGCTTGCACAACTAACGCTCTTGACGGTCGCATTCGCTGGCTGCAGTGGCAAAACGACTGACGACAAAACGACAGAAAAAACACCACCTCGCAACAGCAACATTGCCGATACAGGCAGCCAACAAACTCGCAGCGAGTCTGGGGTTGATGAAGCGACTGCTCAGTTGATGGCCCAAATCGATTCGGCTACCAAGTCCGCGAATCAGGCCCAGATGATTGGCGATTTGGATTTAGCCAAGCAATATTGGCAAACCGCAGAAAACCTATTGCTAGAACGCTTCGGCGCGAAGGCCTGGCAAACGAAAAGCGCGACTTTGGCACGCACTTTGGCCGAAGAGCAATGCGCCCTTGGCACCACCCAACGCCAAAAACTCGGGGAGTTGCTTCAGCAGCAACAAAAAATTGCAACCTCGCTCGCGAATAATGACGCCGTCACTGGTTTGAAATTGTCTTTGGTCGCGCGCCAACAATGCGAACAGCTGTTCTCCAAAGATTCCGTCATGCTGGCCAAACAAAAAATGCAACTGGCGCGCATGGAGCAACTCAATCAACACTTTGAACAGGCGATCGACTTGTTTCGTGAATCACGAAGTATCCAAATCAATATTTTGGGTGAAATTCATCCGGACATAGAAATGATCTATGGTTTCATGGGCGAATGCTTCATCGGCATGGAATCGAATCTTCCGGCGATCGAAAACATGAAGGAAGCGACGCGGATTGCTCAAAGTCTGTGGGGCGAAAGCAGTTTGAAGTACGCGAAACGAGCAAACGACTTGGGCGTTGCCTTTCACAAAATGCATGACTTGACGACAGCGCTCAAGATATTGCGGGGAGCGGAGACCGTCCGTCGAAATGAACTGGGAATGGATCACCCCTTGGTTGCCCATAGCCTTTACAATTTAGGAGCCGTTTATGTTGATTTACAGCGGAATGAACTTGCCAAGCAGTGTTTTGAACAAGCCCTACCAACATTGACGTCTTCCCTGGGTGAGGAAAACCTCCTCGTTATTGATTGCCAAACAAAACTTGCGATGACGCAAATATTGGTTGATGATTTGGCTGGTGCAGAACAAAATCTTGGTTCCGTTCTGGCGACTTGCCAACGCATCAAAGCAGCTCCTCAGACGATCGCTAATTGTCAATTTCGTTTGGCCGTGGCCCAAGCCCGCCAGAAAAAATATGAAAGCGCCGAACCGCTGTTAACCGAAGCACTTGCGACACAGAAATCAATCCTGGGTGAATCCAACCCCACGACCATCCGAACCTACAATGCTCTCGCGACCGTGTATCAACAAACCAATCGCGCCGCACAGGCCCAAGAGCTGATGCGCGACGTGAAACCTGTGAGTTATCAGACCAATAATTCGGCGTTTAGCTCGGATGAATCGTTTCAGCGTTAATGCAATGTGAGGGCTGACGTCATGTCAACTAACCGAAATGTCATTGCCAGCGTTGGCGTAATGATTCTTTTGTTGCTTGGGCAACAGGCGAGCTATTCGTTGGGGATACCGCAAACGCGAACCGAACGAAAATGCGATACGCTTGTGATTTGCCCCTTGGCGTTTCGGGCGGCTTTGCAACCTTGGGTCGAGTACCGCTCAGTACAAGGTCACGGAATCAAAGTTGTCGCGCCACCGGCGACGGCTTATGAACTTCGCCTGCGGATTCGCGACGAAGCAGTGTCCGGCACCTTAAAGAATGTCCTGATCGTTGGCGATGCCGGCAGTAAATCAAGCGAAGTCGTCACTGAATTTCGAATGGCCAAAGTCAACAAACTGTTCGGGAGCGAACCAGAAATTGCCACGGACAATCCCTTCGCCGACATGGATGGCGACCAAATCCCAGACCTGACACTGGGCAGATTGCCCGTCAAATCTCCTGTCGAACTCTCGAAAATGATCGATCGAATTGTTGCGTATGAGTCGAATTCGGATTTCTCAAGTTGGCGGCGGAGAATCAACGTTGTTGCGGGCGTCGGTGGATTCGATCCGATCACGGACACATTAATCGAACAGACAACTTCGAAACTGATCGGTGAACACATCCCAAATGGATACGAGTTCTCGATGACTTATGGTAGTTGGCGAAGTCCCTATTGTCCTGCTCCCGAACGATTTGCTGAAACGGCGGTCAACAAGTTCAATGAAGGTTGCCTGTTTTGGATTTATGCGGGACATGGCAGTCGGAACGAACTTGATTCCATTTTTACACCGATAGGCCGTTACCAGATTCTCGATAAACAATCGGTTCGCCAACTGAACGCGAAAACCGGCAGCCCGATTGCGCTGATGTTGTGTTGTTATTGCGGCGCGTACGATGATCCGAGTGGATGCCTTGCCGAAACAATGTTGCAACAACAAAACGGACCGGTCGCTGTTATTTGTGGGACTCGTGTCACGATGCCATACGCGATGAGCCAAATGTCGCTAGAAATGATGTGCGAATATTTCGAGGGTGATGCGCAGACTCTGGGGCAGTTGATGCTGACAGCCAAACGTCGCATGCTTCAACCCGATTCGAATCAGGCATCATTCGCCATGCGCAATGAACTCGAACAAATGGGGCAAGCGCTGAGCCCAACTCCTGATTTGCTAAACGAAGAATTGCAAGAACATGTATTGCTGTACCATTTGCTAGGCGATCCCTTGTTACGATTACCGCGTCCCAAGGACTTGGCATTCGAAGCCTTGTTTGACGATGAACAACGAAACGTTCAGGTCACGGGTACTGCACCTCAAGATGGCGAATTGGTTGTTGAAATTTGCTATTCGATTGATCGTTTTCAGAACCGTCCAATCTTTCGCAAAGAGTCGGATTTGAAGTCCGATCGAAACGACAAGTTTCAAGAGGATTATCAAAAACATCAAAACCGCGTTTGCACTTGCAAAACTTACGACGTGATGGCTGGTGACTTCGACTTTTCAATCGATGTGCCGCCGGAAAGTCATGGCGACGTCGTTGTGCGGGCTTTCCTTCGGCACGAATCCGGGTGTGCCGTTGCGTCAAAAGACATGTTTGTGCCGCAAGTGTTGCAACGGTAGCAAGTGGTTTGATCGCCATCGTTGATAGTTAGGTGCTGGACTCAATTGCGGTTTTCTTCGGAAAATCATACCCCTAGCGTGAG
>JAHEAM010000021.1:0-2334 GCA_024642765.1 Planctomycetaceae bacterium | reverse complement strand
GGTTACGAAACACTTGCAAATTCAATAGTCTGTGCCTAATCGTCTCGACCCAGTGTTTCACTCCATGGTCGCCTCTATGAACAAACTTGTTTCGATCGCTTGTGATTGTTTTTGGGAACGCTATCAAGACCGTCCTGAGTTCGTCGTTGCTGCGCCCGGGCGAGTTAATTTGATTGGCGAGCACACGGATTACAACAACGGCTGGGCGTTGCCGATGGCCATCGATCGCTACACTGTCATTGCCGCAGGAGCAAATCCGTCGGTCGTTGACGGCGTATCGGAATTTGAGTTTTTCTCTGAGCAGATGCAAGCAAGTACTTCCTTTACGACACAACACCCTCCACCGAATTTGACTGCCGCTGCTTGGTCAGCTTACGTGCAGGGAGTCCTAACCGTTCTCGACGGCGCGGGAATCACAACTCCGCCACTGCGCGGCGTGATCGTTTCGTCCGTGCCAAGTGGCGCAGGGCTTTCGAGCAGTGCCGCGCTGGAGGTGTCTATTGCCAAACTCGCATTGACAGCCAGTAAAACACCGGCAACGGATGTTCAAATCGCTCAATGGTGTCAAACCGCCGAACATCAATACGCGGGCGTGCCCTGTGGCGTGATGGATCAGATTTGTTCCGTGAGTGGCGTTGCTGATCACTGCCTGTTGCTTGATTGTAAAACAGTCACTTGGCAAACGATTCCAATCGACAGCGAGCAAGTCGCAATCCTAGTAGTTGACAGTTTGACCAAACACTCACTCGCCGCAACCGAATATGCGTTGCGACGAAGAGAGTGCCAAAGGGCCTGTGAGGTTCTACAAGTTGAATCGTTACGAGATGCGACTTTAGAACAAATCGAAAAAAATCTTCGGACCATAAACTTAAGGCTGTTTGCCCGCGCTCGGCATGTGGTGACAGAAAACGCTCGAGTTCACGAAACGGCGCGTCACCTGTCGGAAAAGAACTGGGGTGAAGCGGGCCGCCTAATGTATGCAAGTCACCAATCGCTGTGTAACGATTATGAAGTCAGCTGTCGCGAACTTGATCAATTAGTCGAGATCGCTCAATCAATTGGCGTGAGCGGCGGCTTGTGGGGTGCGAGAATGACTGGCGGTGGGTTCGGAGGCTGTATTATCGCATTGATTGATGCAATAAGAGCCAAAGAAATTTGCGAGCAATTCGCGAGTAAATACAAAAATCAGACTGGCAGGCAAACGGAGCCTTTTATAGTTCGTCCGGCGCAGGGCGCATTTGTCGTCCGGAGCTAATTGTTACAAGTCCATCAGCACCCTGCTCGGTGGTGGCTGCTCTCGATCAATTCTGGCATCCACTCACCCGGCTTCCCTGAGCGAATGAGGCAATGGACGCATTTCCAGGTTTAGATTGTGAGCCGACTGGACCGAGAAGCTCTTTAACTGGACTATGCTCGTTGCAAGTCATTTCTGCTGATCGTTGTCGTGTTCAGGAAACTCCGCTTTTTCATCAGCTTTTGCCCTGAGCTCTTGGTACTTCTCAACCAGCGCTTTGTGAGCGGCAGCATCTGGCTTGGCCAAATGATGAACGCCAACAGACAAAAATTCCAAGGAGGCCAAGACAAACAGAACCCCCACAATGGAGAGCATCAGTACGATCATCAAGGCGAACACTCGCGGCTCGCGTGCCCACGCCGTCGCTAAAATGGTGGTCCCAAGAGCCGATATCAATGCCGCTACCAACGCACGGCGTCGAAATTTCCCTTCTTCATAACGCCGACCGCGCGATTCCGTCTCGTTTTCCAAAACACTTAGCCAGTGTTTTCGGTGAGACATCAGCAACATGACTCCACCAAAAAGGCACCCCAATCCAACGACGATCAGAGCGTTGGTGGTCGACGGTGAAAACTCAGCCAATAAAATCATTTGATCTTTTGCAACTCCCGCAGCCAATGCAACAGCACATCGCCGACGACCTGCATCGATTCGGCGGAACAATTTTCAGGCTTGTCTTGCTCGGTATGCCAATAAATATTCCCCGCTTCCGGATTGGGATAGTCAAAATCGATAATGTCGCAGGTTTTGATTTTGGCGATGTCGTTGAGAGGTAAATGGTCGTCTCGGATTCGATGGTTGACTTTAGCAACGAATTCTGTCTTGCCTATTTCGGCAGCGACGCTCCATAGACTCTTTGCCAACCGCGGCGCGTAATCGAGACTGTTGCCTTCGTAAAAAATCTGGAGATCCTTGTCGGCGACCATGTCGACTAAGATCGCGTATTCGTATTTCTTGTCCCACTTACCTTGAGCGTAAATATTCGAGAAAAAGGTCGAACCCAAGAACATCGGGTCGCGTTTTGCATCGAAAACAAATTC
>JAHEAM010000383.1 GCA_024642765.1 Planctomycetaceae bacterium | reverse complement strand
CTATCGCTCGGCTTTTGACGATATGGCACGTGTCAATTCTGGCGGTAAGGCAATCCACCGCAGCACGATCTATCCAAACATCAATGACGGCGTGGAAGGAATGCTCTTCATCCAACAAGCGGTTAATAGTAGCAACAAAGACGGCGCATGGCTGCCGCTCAAGCACCCCAGAATTTTGGCATAATGCCCTTTTGCATTCTGCTCTAAACAGTTTTAGCCGATCGACCGACGTACCCGCAGGGAATGTACGAATTATGGCCGCTGGTCGAACAGTCAATGGTTGCGCCCTATTCCTCAAACCATTGTCGCCGGTACTTTGGTGACGAGATCCGGGGACATAGCGATGAGGCGCAGGCTATTGGCTGCCGCTTTTTCTTGAATCGTTTTTTCGATCTTATCGACGCCTTCTGCCGTGATGGAAAGCATGCCGCTTTCCTCGCGTTGCACCCAACCTTTTTCTTTGAAATACCACAAATGAAAATGGAGTACCTCGCGTGGGCATTCCACCAATTGCTCCAGCGTCGTGTCGCCCATACCTGGGTTTGTTAGATTCTGACGACGCTTCGCATACAACAGCGACAGCATTTGATGCCGCTGATCACAATCGCTGTCGACACAGCCAGTATCACGAACAAGTTGAGCGGTTTCCGATTTTTGTCGATGATATTCTCGGTCGTATTCAGCCCGTTTCTCGGAATCGCGCAAGATCTCGAAGCCTTCTGCCAATAGACTGAATTGGTGAATGTCGCCTGTCTTGGAAACGTCTGGATGTGAAAGCTGTGCAAGGTATCGAAAGAGACGTTCGATCGTATCCAGTTGAGCATTGGGACTTGCCTGAAACAATTCGTAGTAATCGACAAAGGGTTTTTGAGCCATAACAAACTAACCTAAATTGTTGCTAAACCTGGATGTCTAAAGCCATCTGATTCCGAAAAAGAATTGAAACGCGACCAAGTTGTTTTCGCGCAACCACCCATCCTTTGGAGAATTAGCACTCAAACATTGCGTTCGATGGAAAAGGCTAGGTTACGAATAATAGTCCAAACGACAAAAACAATTCCGCTGGAAGGTCGAGCAGATTGTAAGTTTGTTTGTAATAGTCGTATCGATTGCAACGTTCCAAAATCAGATTAAGTTGGGATTCACGCCAGCAATCAAATTTCAAATCGAAACTCAGTTGTTCGATTTTGACGCCGCATTTACGATATCTCGAAACTCTGCGTTGAGTTCACATAAAAGTTGCTCCGTTTTGGCAGCAACATCGGCGGTAAGATGCGGGTAGTCGGCCGCCACCAAACGTTGTGCAGTATCCAGGGATTTGCGTTGAGCGTTTGCCAACACTTCCGCAATCTTCTGCAATGTCAACAGCCGAACATTGTTTGGCAGGGCCGCGAACGCCTCCGATTCGATCAAATAACTGCATGGATACTTGAAGAGTCTTGATTGCAAGTCAAATTGGCGTAAAGAACGATCATGTGAGTTCAAAATCCCTTCACCTGCAAATGCCGTTTGGAATCCTTGATCACCCGAGATCGGCGAGGCAAAAGAGGCTTCGCCCTTGAATAAGAAATACTCGGCGAGCTGCATCGCAACTTTATCGATTCTGCGAACAGTTGAATCGCTTACGAAATTCGATTTGCGTCCCAGTGCCTCATTCATCAATTGTTGATAATCTTCTGCACGGCGAGTTTCGTAGTTTGCAGCTGTTATGAAATTATGGCCTTGAGTCTGATGCTCCAAAACCAATAGCGAAACGATATCGCTTGTCGATGCTGGGTAGTGGATGGTTGAAAAGCGTTGGGGAAGTTCCTGAAGATTCGCACCTTCATCGATATCCAATGGAGGTTCTTTTTCAAGGCTGGCCAGAGCGTTTCCTCGGTGGCGAATCGAGCCATGCTGTCCCGTCACATACCAGCCACCAAATCGCTCGACAAACGGTGTTGTATGGTCCGTCGTTGTCGTGCCCAGGCTATAAATCGGCTGCCCATCGCGCCCCGTGAATACGCTACGAACCAAGTAACCAGGTACATTCTTCGTTTTAGCATTGGCATGGCACGACAAACATTGCGTTTGGTCACGTTCAATTTTCGGGCTAAGTGATGACTGTTGGATCGAGTAAAACAATGCGCCTTGCTCGGGATCTACTGCTGAAAGCTCAATCAAGCCGCCCCCCGGCACGAATCCGATGTAGACATCATCATTGAAAAAAATGGCTCGCGGGTTTTCGGGAGAAATATGCTTGATCTGCAAACTCGTTTTCGAGAACACCATGACTTGACTTGCGGGCGCAACGTCTAGTTGCTTGAGTAACGATGGCAGCCACCCCTGCCCTTCTTGCCATTCGAGTTTGGTAGTGCCTGCTTCCAACTGTTGCGCCAAAATGGCCACCGCATCGCGCGACGGTTTCGTACCATAGTAGATAGGCCGCTCAAAAATTTCGTCCTGAGCTACCCCAAGGGAACCCAGATTCGCACACAACAATGCGAGCAAATATCGCAATACCGATCGACAAGCATTCATTGCAATTGATTTAACCTTAGTAAGCACCCAACAAAATGATTTGCGAACAATGATTCATCCTAGTCTCGAAAAACGGGCCAGCAAAGTTCGGTTTTTCTCGCTATTACCAGTTTGCCTAAACAATCACACATGAGAAGCGGGCGTGCAATACCGCACGCCAATCAATCTCGAGACCTGCCTTTCCCTGCTAAATTGAGCACTAAGAAAACTGAAAGTCGTGCCAAGGGTCGATCCCATCTGACGAATATCAAGGTGATTCGAGCGAAATGGCCCGCTTGGTCATTGATTGACGGGCAGCAATGGAACAAAATATCCAAAACGTTTGGTTGGTACCAAGCGGGACGAAAACGGGAATTGTGTGGGATTAGCGATTGTGAATAGTCGCCACTTTGATTTGCGAGACACCCACCGTTCCAATAACCTTCATCAAAATGAAAATCACATACTACGCTATGTTACAGAACACTTTGTATTGCCTTGCACAAAACAACCAACCGTTGAGCGGTGGTCAAATTGCGATCATTGTTGGAATCGTGATTGCGCTCATTTTTGTATTGGTGCTGCTTTCAATTTTTATGTCGTACTTTCGATGGTGGATTCAATCCTTCCTGACCGGAGCGGGAATCACGATCTGGGATTTGATCGGTATGACATTTCGAAAAGTGAAACCGAGTATTATCGTGCCCAGCAAAATCATGGCCGTTCAGGCCGGCCTGAACGAGCCCGACATGACCAGCAAGGCACTTGAGGCCCACTACATGGCCGGTGGCAACGTGCCATTGGTTGTGCGTTCGCTGATCGCCGCCAACAAAGCGAAAACGATTAAACTCAGTTTCCGTGAGGCAACCGCCATCGATCTTGCGGGCCGGAATGTTTTAGAAGCTGTGCAAACGAGTGTCTATCCTCGTGTGATCGATTGTCCACCGCGAGGCACCGCTCGCAATACTTTGGATGCGGTGGCCAAGGACGGTATTCAATTAAAAGTTTCCGCGCGAGTCACCGTTCGTTCAAATCTTCAACAACTCATCGGGGGAGCAACCGAGGAAACAATTATCGCGCGTGTTGGCGAGGGTATTGTGAGTGCGATCGGCTCAGCAGCAAGTCACAAAGCGGTTCTCGAAAATCCAGACATGATCTCCAAGGCCGTATTGGCGCGCCGTCTGGATTCACAAACAGCTTTCGAAATTGTTTCGATTGACATTGCCGATATCGATGTCGGCGAAAACATCGGTGCGAGACTTCGAGCCGACCAAGCCGAAGCCGATACCCGAGTCGCACGAGCTCGGGCCGAAGGCCGCCGCGCTATGGCCGTTGCTCAAGAACGCGAGAATGAAGCCGCAATTCAAGAAAGCCGCGCGAAGCTCGTCGAGGCACAAGCCGATGTTCCCAAAGCGATGGCCGAAAGCTTCCGCTCAGGCAAACTTGGTATTCTCGACTATTACAAAATCAAAAACATTGAGGCCGATACCGAAATGCGCCGTTCCGTTGCTGGTATTGGCGACGTCCAAAAACCAAACTCCGGCGACACTTCGGGATAATAGCGCTAATCTGACCCACACCGTGTCACTTTTTTGGTAGCCCCAGACACTTGTTCGTGTCCTACTCAACTGAATCACGCAATAGAAAGTCACTCCATGGCAAGAGATATCGAAGAGTTCTTGCGCAAAGCTGCCGAGCGTCGCAATCAACAAAAAAACCAAGCGGGTGGTGCACGTTCACCCAGCCAACCTCCATCCGAAACACAACATCGCCGCCAACCC
>JAHEAM010000382.1 GCA_024642765.1 Planctomycetaceae bacterium | reverse complement strand
TGGTATGCTCCGCTTTTACCTCACTCGCCACATAATCCGCCCGAACGCCTGCTGAAGAAATACCACACCAACGGACGCCCTGAGCCAATCGCAAAGTACTATGCTATGTGCGAATGGTTCGACGAAACATGTGGTGAACTGCTCCGGCACTTGGATGATTCGGGCGTGCGTGAAAACACAATCGTCATTTACGTGACGGACAATGGCTGGATCCAAGATCCCACGACCAGCGGCTACGCGCCACGCTCCAAGCAAACACCTTATGAAGGCGGTGTGCGGACGCCGATCCTTTTTTCTTGGCACAATCATTGGCCCAACGCTGATCGCTCAGAACTGGCCTCAAGCCTAGACATCGTGCCGACACTGCTCGCTGCTACAGGCTGCCACGTGCCCGATGATTTACCGGGCCTCGATCTGAATTCGAATCTTGCTACGGGAAAACCGATTGCTCGGAACGCAATCTTAGGCGAAGGTTTCGCTCATGACATAGCCGATATCGATGAACCAGAGGCTTCGCTACTCTATCGATGGTGTATCCGCGACGAATGGAAACTCATCCTAAGTTACGATGGCGAAATCAATCGATCTACGTCGACTCATCCAAGAAACACACCGGGAATTCAACTTTTCAACCTTGGAGACGATCCCTCGGAAACTAAAAACCTGGCCAAACAGAATCCGATGGTCGTCCATGAACTGCAAACCCAAATTACAAACTGGTATCCGCTAAAGAATCGAAAAATTCTTACAGAATCAAGCGACAAGTAAAAAAGGCGAAATTAGCTGGATACCACAATATTTTGTAGATTCCGTCGTTTTGAGTTGTCAGGCGCTAGCTGGAACAGCTAAACAGGCAACCCGAGCCCTGCCACTCACGAAAGTAGCGTGTTCCGGTCGCAGTGGTCGGGATTGCCTGCCCAAATTGCGTAGGGATAACATTCAACGAATAAACGTAAAACGCTTATTTTTCAGCACAAAACACATTGAGCCTTGACAATCGGCCCTTAATTTCGGAAGATTTGCGGTTCAAAATTCCACCTGAAACAAAGTAAAAAGAATTGCAATGAAGATTCACAAAGGCGATACAGTTAAGGTCCTCCGTGGTCGTGATGCGGGCATCCAAGGAAAGGTTATTGCGGTCTACCACGAAAACAACCGCGTTCTGGTAGAAGGCGTCAACAAAGTTTACAAACACGTGAAGCCCAGCCAAAAAAATCCAGAGGGCGGCCGCCTTCACAAAGAGATGCCGCTGGATGCCTCAAAGTTGATGGTTGTGTGCCCACGCACTAATAAACCAACGCGAATCGGCTACCGTTATTTGGCAGATGGCAGCAAGGAACGCTTCGCTAAAGCCAGTGGCATTTCGCTAGGTGCCGTATCGCCAGCCAAACCTCAGTACGCAAAAAAGTAGTTTCGACCACTCTTCAACCCTGGTCGCAAAATCAACTGAAGCGCGAGCAAATGAAACTTAGTTGCTAAGTTCACTTTGCTCGCGCTTCGGTTTTTTTGCTTAGATATTGGCTACTGATATAAATCGAAAATCATAAAACAAGCGGTTGCACCGAAAGCTGCACAGACGCGAAACTCTTGAACATCGAGGCAATTACCGCATATGACTCTGGCGAAAACAAACACGCGATTGAGTTTTTGACATGAGGCTGAGCCGAATAGGGGACTATCCTTTTCTGCGTAGGGAATTGCGTAGTGAGTTTGGCGTGATGTCCATACTGAACCGTTCGACAAGCTGCGCTAGCTGGCCGTCCAGCCACTGGCTGAAACTGCTCCCCTCGGTAGACCGCTCCTCGCTAACAAGACTCGCGGCCAATGGGTCGTCTTTGATAGCTTCTGACTGCTTGAAAATGTTTCGGCTGCTGTTCATGGCTTTCGTCCTGTATTGGAAACTCATTTAAGATGGATTTGTCATGCTCTGACCTCTCCTAATCAAGAAGCGTGCCAACGCAGCAGATGTAACACGATTTTTGCTTTTTTGGGTAGATTTCTTTAAGAAATAGAATGCCATCGGCTTTAAAGGCCATAAAAGTACTGCGCTCTAGTTCAACAGAATCCATTTTTCGCAGAATTGCGGTCGGCATTCGTTTTGCGGCTTGAAGCCCCGACCAAATCGCGTTAGCGGTCGGTGGATAACGGTGGTTGATCTGTGGGGCGACTTGCCGTGGATTCTGGGCTAGAATTTTCGGGTTGGAGTGGCAGGTCGATTGTCTTGACGGTAATTTCATCGATCGCGACCCGTCCCAAGCCGTTGAGTTCGAGAGTGACGCGAACCTCCGTGGACTCGCCTGCGGCGCGATAAAGTTTGAATTCTTGCCAGCCATTCGTTTTTCGAACGGAATACGCCAACTCTCTTCCACCCAGTGAATCGTAAATCCGGAGGCCGTCATAGGTTCCCGCCAGGACTGTATCGATTCGCACCCAACCATGAATAAAAACCATTTGCGCAGAACGCACTTTCACGGGTGCTGATTCGACTGTAATCGCCGGTTCCAATAGCAGTGTTTTCGGCGGTAGTGAACCGTTTGCAGCAAGGCTCAAACCGAACGTTCCTCCCGCAGCAGATTCGGCATCCAGCGTTACTTCCGTTTTGATTTCGCGCGACCGCGTGTTCGTATAACGCCAACCGTTGTTTTCCATGTGCTCAATATTTTCGAAATCACCGCCCGCCAGACCGTTCGGGTTCCAAGTGGCGTCGCGCATTCGCGCGGCCAAGTCCCAATGTGCTGCCAACAAACTGGCATGATAAAAAAGCGGATTCGAAATCGGTGCGGTGAATTGGTCGCGAGCTAGACTCAAGAGCTCGCGGCGCGTCGTTGCCAATTTCTGATCGGCCAGGTCGATTGCTGGGGCGGCTGCCACTGGACTACCGGAACGAATCAAGGCGTCAGCATTTTGAAACGCATTGAGAGCCTCGTTGTAGCTGCCACTTGCCGCTGGTGAACTGCGCCCGTACAGCCGGCAACTTGATTCAACCAACTGTGTGAAGGCGACCCATTGTCGAGTCAAGTCGGAACGCAATAGCAATGGCGACGTTGCATTTTGTTGTTGGTACAACTGATTGAAACGTTGAACCACCTGAGGGTCTTGGGTGAGAATTACGGCAGCGTTGGCTGGACAGGCATCGAGTTGAATCATCGTGCCGACGCTCGAGCGGTCTTGGGAAAGAGGTAGCAGCCCGTAGTCGGTAAGCCAGTAGGCTTGATCGGAAACCGCAGAATAGGAGTCCTGAAATCGAACAGTACGAATGGCTGAGTCGCCAGCAACAAATTGTTCGATTTGTGTTTGTGGTTGGATCAACAACAGTTGCGAACGATTTGTCTTGATCGCCGTTACCTGGATTCCATCATCGCCCGTCGCGACCGAGCCCATCACGACACCACCCATGATCCATGGCTCCAACAACTGCAAACGTTGGTTGAGCCAGGTGAGTGTTTGAACGCGTAGTCGCGTTTGCGGATCGTTTGAGTCGAGTCGACTGCGTGAGAGGAAACGAAACCCTCGCGCACCGCCAGCGATCGCTTGCATCGTAAGCGTTTCAAGGTCTTCGCGTGCCAACGGCAGGGGCGGCAAGCGACCTGCTAAAGCGCCTGCTTGCTGCAGAACCGCACGCGAATGTTCCGTCGGAACGTCGGACCACAATGGGTGATTTCCGCCAATGGTGCGCGTCAAATCGGCAAACCAATCATCGTATTCGTGCTCGGGAAAAAAGGAGCCCAAAACCGGCAGGCCAACCGTTTGAATATCAATGCATTGACTGTACTCGCTCCATTGCGTGCTGACGCTTGCAAACGAGGGGCGTCCCTTTCGCGAATCAAACTCCTTGATTTCTCGTGACAGATTTTGTGTGGCTGTTAGTTCCTGACGAGTCAACGCCTCTCCCAACGACCAAGCCACGACGGGATCGTAGAACGCTCCCATCGGCTTCAGACCAGCGGAAGGGGGCGGTGGGCACACGATCCAGATATCGAGTTCACGAGCCTGCCGTAATTGCTCTGAAGTCGCCGTGGTGGGCAACTGAATTACGTTGAAACCGATGCTCTTCAAAAAAGAAAACGTTTCCCCGTTATGCTGAATCAATCTG
The DNA here is from genome assembly GCA_024642765.1 of Planctomycetaceae bacterium. Lineage (GTDB taxonomy): Bacteria > Planctomycetota > Planctomycetia > Pirellulales > Pirellulaceae > BJ22. The sequence continues at coordinate 190 of JAHEAM010000382.1, read as the reverse complement.
CCTAAAAAAGGAGTGCCATCGATTTCAATGACTGTTCCATCACGCTGTGCACGAGCGTTCGGGCGTTCATCTTCCGTTTGAAAACCAATGGTTTGAACTTGCAAGTCACGCAGAACAGAATGCGTAATCGACATCGGGTCGACAGGAACGTTTCCCTTCCACATGGGTTGTGACAGCCGAACGCGATGAT
>JAHEAM010000381.1 GCA_024642765.1 Planctomycetaceae bacterium | reverse complement strand
AAACGCAATGGTGTAGGCCCAATCGATATCGCGCAATACTTCCGCGATTTGATAGCTCTCGTCCAATTGACCGCCAGGACTCGTGATATCGATCACCAACAAGTCAGCGTTGTATCGTTTTGCCTGGGCAACTCGATTTTGAAAATAACGCAGCATCGCTGGAGTGATTGGGCCGTTGAATTCGATAATCGCAGGGCGAGAAAAATGATCCGGCCGATCGCGAATCGCTGTCGGTTGTTGCGCCAACAAAGGTACTCCAACACAAATAACAACAAAAAAAACTGCGACGGCACGCGTAAGAATCGTGCGCAAATTGAGTGTTCTTATTGCGGCCATCTGCAAAACGTTTCTGTTTTTCATTCTGTCGCTAGCTAGGGTAATTATTGGTTTAGACAAAAAACTGCGATCGGGTTAGATTGATCAAACTTGCGACGCAACACAGTCATAGTTGAATCGCAATTATGACAGAAACGTGCTCTGGGCGACAAACCGACATGCACCGTTTTTGCAAGTTTATATGAAAGGAATTCGTAGACACTGCAAAAATATTGTGGGTGAGTCAATGATTTGTCTATTTGGACCACGAGAAGTCGCGTGATTACGACGGTGGCGAATGCTACCTGCCATGGAATGGCAAAAAGCACCTTTAGAAGTCCTTTGTGCGAATGATTCGCCGGGAGATGTCAGGATGACTCGTTTTTCTTTGCGAACCCTACTGTGGGTCCTACTTTTTATCGGTGTTCCATCGGCGGCCCTGACCTCGATTGCAACTGGGCAAACACAAGTCTACTTCTTCACAATGGAGGGCTGCGGACCATGCACGCAAATGGAACCCGCGATCGACCTGTTGCTCGAAAAAGGTTATCCGATCAAAAAGATTGACGCTCGTCTGCAACAGGCTTGGGCTCAGCAATTTGAAGTCACATCCACACCAACAACTATCTTGGTTGTCAACAACCAAGTCGTAAGGCGCGAATCCGGAATACTGGATGCCGCAACAATCGCTGATTGGTGTAATCACAATCGCCCGCCGGCGAATCTGCCAATCGCTAATTCAGCAACGCCAATTACCTCTGAGGCCAAAGTTGCTGAAAGACGCACTCAAAACGATCGTACCGATGCGTTGGTTTCATCTGACACTGAGCTTGACTCGTTAAACAACGAAGACCACCTGAACGACACGGTTCGCGTTGGAACACGCACGCCAGGCACTCAGGCGGAAATTGCCGCGATGCGATCAACAGTTCGAATTCGTTTAGAAGAAGATGATGCGTTTTCCTTTGCAACTGGAACAGTGATCCATTCCCATGGTGACGAAGCACTCGTTTTAACATGCGGGCATATCTTTCGGGACTCACAAGGCCGCGGAACAATCACGGCTGAAATCAATTGGCTGGACGACAACCCCATCCGCGTGCCTGGCAAACTTGTGCGATATGACGCAGGTGCCAATGACATCGGATTGATCATTATCAAGGCCGGTTTTGAATTACCGTCTGTGCGCGTTGCCGACCAAACGCTTCGCGTTTCGCCGCGCGATCCGATTTTTAGCATCGGCTGCGATTTGGGGGATTCGCCGACGATTCGTCGGTCGACTATTAAGAATCTCGCGACCTACGACGGCTCGCAAAAATATGACATTGTGGGACGACCGGTTGTTGGTCGGAGCGGAGGTGGACTTTTTACATCGTCGGGGATCTTAATTGGTGTTTGCAATGCGGCTGCAGTTGAAGTCGACGAGGGCGTCTATTCTTCGATTGACAACATCCATACGGAAATTGGTAATGCAAGTTTAGCGCATCTGTTTCTTGATCGCGAGGGCGATACTGCAATTGCGAGCACAAACCGTCCTGCGCCCAGCGCTGAACTCCTGGCGCTGTCTCAACACGTGGCGTCGTCTCAACACGTCAATCAACAAGCCATAGGGCGGGCAGCCCCCCCAGCGTTCCTAGCAAATAGCGAGGTAGGTCAAGAAAGCCGGGTACCGGCAGCTACAAATGTGGCTTTGGACAAATCCTTGCCACCCTTGGATTCACTATCGATTATGGCAGAACCTTCTGAGCTCGAGGCAGTCGTAGTTATTCGTTCGCGACGCGACCCTAATTCGGTGAAAACTATAATAGTAGACCAAGTTACCCCAGAATTTCTGAAAACTCTCGAACAGCCCAATTCCGCCACAGAACCGAGAGCGTTAGAACTGGGAGACCTCGCCCGCATCCGCCGTGAAATGCCCACCTTAACACAAGGCAGTTTTCGGTCGGCTCAAGAGACGGTTCGCGGACAGTCGATTCGTTAATTGGCTGGAAATACGCAGTAAAAACCTTAGAAATTAGGTTTTGATATTCCCTAAAAAAAATTAGGTATTTCTTGAAAATTCCGAAACAAGTTGACAGCAGTATTGTTTAACTCACGATAGCCAACTCCATTTGTTGGCAGGTAACAAGTTACACGGCGAGTCGCGATGTCGGCTATTTCGTTCGTCTAAACTGAGCCATCATAAAAAAGGTCTTCTTTAAGGAGTGTGTTGTATGTCGAATCGAATTAACTTGTGCCTATCGATCGTTGCTGTATTGGCGATGGTTTTGACCTCAAATGCAATGGCTCAGCCAGGCGGTGGCGGACCAGGCGGAGGCCGAGGCGGGATGTTCGGTGGTGGCGGACAAAGCTCCCTGTTCCTGTTGATGAATGAAAAAGTTCAAGAAGAATTGCAATTAGTTGACGACCAAATTGAAGACTTGAAAGGCATTCAAGACGAAGCTCAGACTGCAATGCGTGAATTGTTCGCCGACATGAGAAACAATGGCGGTGGAACCCAGGACCGTCAAGCAATGTTTGAGGAAATGCGGACCAAAATGGAAGAACGCACAAAAGATTTCGAAGCCGACGTAAAAGAAATTCTGCTTCCAGAACAAATGAAACGCCTTGAGCAATTACAAGTTCAAATGCAAAGTCGTGGTCGGGGCGGATCAGGTACGGGCCTGCTCGACAACGAAGAACTTAAGAAGAAGCTTGGGATTACGGCAGAACAAGAAGAAAAAATGCGTGAGGCAGCCGAAAAAGCTCAAGAGATGGTTCGCGAAGAATCACAGAAACTTCAAAAGAAAGCAATGGACCAAGTCCTCAGCATCTTGTCTTCTGACCAACGAAAACAATACGAAGAACTGACCGGTGATTCATTTGACTTCGGTGGTGGGTTCGGTCGTGGTGGTGGCCCTGGTGGTCCTGGTGGTGGTCGCGGTGCTCAAGGCGGTGGTCGCGGTGGTCAAGGCGGCGGACGCGGTGGCCAAGGTGGTGGCGGTGCTCAAACCGATTTCTAGGCGACATTTCGGTAAGAACTGTTAGAAAAATATCAAAGGAGAGTTCCGCGGAGCTCTCCTTTTTTTGCGCGCGAAATGAAGAAAAACCCTTTATGTTTGAAACAAAAATCGAAGAACTTTTCAATTGTTTTAAGCGTAAAAAACATAAGAGATCGAGTGTTGGCCGCATGATGTTTTCGCAAAAAAAACAAATCCTTCGAAACATTCCCGTAGCCAAGAGGTTGTATTAAGTGTGGGAACAGTGAATCTCAAGAAACGCACCTGCAGCGAAAGTGACGCATCCCACTCCTCACCCCAATTGCGGTGCGTTTCTTGAGCTTCACTGAGTAAGGTTGACAGGACGTATGTTAGACAAGATTTTCGGTAGACGGTACGAGCAAATCCAAATAAAGAATGGATGAGTCAACCAGTTCTCACCGATTGGGTGTTAGGGTTTTTGGTAGAGTTAGCCGATAAAAACGGATTCTTTATCACAATCGACACTCGCGCTTGGTCTTTGACGTCGTGCAACACTTTTCGATGCTTCTGCTAGTTGGTGTCTCGAATGATAGTGACAAGCACAAGAGTAACGATTCAACGTTGAATGCATTCGTTGTACTCTCCCGCCTGTAACGTTGATCGCAATGTTTGTTTCGATCGACAGTTTGCCGCTAATCCCTTAATCTGCAATTTCATTTGTATGCAGCATTCAAAAGCTGCTACCCAAGATTCGATAACACCAAACACAAAAATTGTTAATTCCGGACAGGATGTCCATCCAATCACCAGGTAGACCCCTATGGATATTGGCCAAATCCTTTTGAAACGCCAGCTCATCACAAACCACCAACTGACTGTTGTCCGTGACAGTGGTTTAGATTTTTTTGATTGGCTCGGACAACAGCAGGAGCTTGATCGCGCCAAAATCTTGTCGGAGCTTTCGGGTGATTTGGGCATGCCGTTTGTTGACCTCAGTCACACGCCCGTCGAT